>JALGZO010000685.1 GCA_025774865.1 bacterium
TACTCGCGCAGATCCACGCCGTCGAGGGTCAGGTACCCGGACGTCGGATCGTAGAAACGGCTCAGGAGATTTACGAGCGTCGTCTTGCCCGAACCGGTCTCGCCCATGATCCCGACTCGCGCTCCCGCCGGGATCTCGAGCGAGATCTCGCGCAGCACCGGGTCGGTTCCGTCATAGGTGAAGGACACGTCGTGCAGTGCGAGGCTCCCGGCCGTCCGGGACAGGGGCCGGGCGTCCGGCTTCTCCGGCACGTCCGGCGACCGGTCGATGACCGAGAGCATCCTCTCGATGCCGACCAGATGGCGCTGTAGGCCGGCCACCTTGCGGCTCATGGTTCTCAACGGCCGGTAGAGCTGCGCCAGGTAGGTCATCACCAGTAGAAGCTCCCCGAGGGTGAGCGTGCCCGCGATGACGTTCCGGACTCCGAGGAAGAGGACCGCCCCGGTGCCGACGGCCACGATCAGGCCGAGCACCAGGGTCAGATTGCCCTCGGCCCACGCGAGTCGCACCTTCGCCCTGAGGCTCCGGTCCGACTGCCGGACGAAGCGTTCCTGCTCGCGATCCTCCTGCCCGAACGCACGCACGACGCGCAGGCTGGTCAACACCTCCTGCACGACGGAAAAGGCCGAGCTCTCGAGCCTCTTCACTCCACGCGCCTCGTTGCGAACGAGGGGTCGAAAGATCCGTCCCACGAGGAACAACGGCGGGGAAATCGCGAGCGCGACGAGGGCGAGCTGCCAGTCCAGGACGAACGTGACATAGAGCATCCCGACGAACGTGAAGATCGCGGTCGCGAGGGGGATCAAGCCGTCGAGGACGAGGTACTGGACGGCGGACGCGTCGTACTGAAGGCGGTAGATCGAGTCCGACGTGCCGTTCGAGTCATGATACGAAAGGGAGAGCCGCTGGAGCTGGCGAAACAGCTTCGCCCGAAAGGCCAGCACGAGCTTGGCGGCGGTGGAGGTGCTGAGAAGCGAGCTCGCCAGGAGCTGGACCTGGGAAAGAATCGCGGTGACGAGCAACAGGACGGTCGCCACGACGAGGAGCCTCATGTCGGTGCTCTTGGCCGCGGCCGGCAACACATTGTCGAGGAAGGCGGGAAGGGGCTCGGAACCGATCACGGTGTCGACGGCGATCTTGAGCGGCACCGGCGTGAGCAGCGTGAGTGGAGTCGAGAGCAGGCTCAGCAGCAAGATGCCGGCGATGTGGAGCCGGTAGGGCCGGATCCACTTCGCGAGCCTCCGCAGGAGAGCGAGATCCGAATATGCCGGGGGCATGGTTACTCCAGGGCCTCCGACTGCTCGACGGCGCGGACGCACGAAGCGGCGGCCACCGCGCACTCGGTGATCGCGAGCAACCCGAGCCCCGATGCCACGGACGCCAGGATCGCGGCGGCCGCCCAGGAACGGTCGAGCGCGGCCCACCCGGCGAGTCCCGCCAGCACCACTCCCAGCGACAGGCCGAGGCCGACGACCTTCGGCCACATGCGGAGTCGTACGAGCTGATTGCCCGCGCCGTGATCCTCGACGACCATTCTCAATCGAACGGACGCGAGCAACCCGCCGCGCGCATCGAGATCCCAGCGATCGAAGTGGCCTCCGCGCAAGACGAACACCCCCCGCTCCTGGAGGGCGCGCTCCAGCGACTCGAGCCGCTTCTCGGGTTCCCGCCACGTCTCGGTCCAGACCTTGCGGGTGCGCGCCCACGGCCAGCGGATCCCGGACACCTCCGCTTTTCCGATCGATCGGGGATCCGCTTTCACGCGGCCCCACAGGCGGACGACGGGCTGCGCGAGGTGAAGCAGCGCCGTCAAGCCGAGCCGCCTCAGACGTTCAGGCCGGGAGAGGTTTCCGGGATAGGAAGCGTGCGACGCGCTGGTCAGGGCCTGACCGACGAGGGCGCCGACGGCCAGGACGAGGAGCGGCCACGCGACGAGCATCGGCGACCAGAGAAAGCCGAGCGCCGAAAGCCCGAGGAGAACGAGAATGATCAGGTACCACTCGGGCATCAGGGGGAGCGCCAAGATCGTGTTGGGCGCTCGCTCGTAGATGGACTGGAACGGCGCGCTGCCCCACGTTCCGTGGTAGACGAGCGGCGGCAAGAGCGGGAGGGGCCTCGTGATGCCCGAGCCGTAGATCGCCCCGTGCCAGTTCCAGTAGCCGAACGTGTTGTGCCGCTCCGGCCACTTGCTCTGCAGGAAACCTTCGGCCTTGCCGTAGCCCAGCTGCTGCTTCAGGTATGCCCGCACGGAGCTGCGCCGGTGATGCCAGACCATGGCGGCGGGGGAGAAGCCGAGCGTCCAGCCGCGCTCGCGCAGGCGCCAGCACAGATCCACGTCGTCTCCGGCCACGCGGAACTGAGCGTCGAAGCCGCCGACGGCTTCCAGGGCCTCCCGGCGAAACGCCATGTTGCATCCCGGTAGATGCTCCGCCTCCTCGTCGGTGAGGAGAACGTGGGTGGGGTTGCCCGGCGCGTTGGCCACGCACTCGGCGACCAGCCCGTCGTCCGGAGGGGTGACGTTCGGCCCCCCGATGCCGACGTGACCGTTCTGCGAGAAGCTGACGGCCAGGTAGGTCAGCCAGTGCGGGTCCGGGTAGGCGTCGTCGTCGAGGTAGGCGACGATCTCCCCGGTCGACGCCGCGAGACCGGTGTTCCGGGCCCGGCTGAGCCCTTGATTCTCCGTGCTGATGACGCGGTAGCCGAACTCGTTCGCGATGGCGGCGGTGTCGTCGGTCGAGCCGTCGTCGACGACGATGACTTCGAAGTCCGGGTACTCGAGTCGCGCGAGACCCTCACAACACTCGCGGATGGTCCGACCGCCGTTGTAACTGCAGACGACCACCGAGATCCGGGGCCAGGAGCGGTCGGCCGACGTGGCGCCGTCGCGGAACGCCTCCCGGACGGCCGCGAGCGCCGGCTTCGGATTTCGTTCGCCGTCGGTGACCCCGAACGCCCAGTCGTGGACGTGCTCTCCCGCGCGAAACCACTCATCGGTCCAGGAGAAGACGAAGACGCCGCTGCAGCCGGCCGCGAACGACGTTCGAACTTGCCAGTCGAGTGCTGTCGCCTGGGCCGCCTCACCGTTGCGGTAGGCGTCCAGACCGAGCTCGCTCATCATCAGCGGCCGGTCGCCGGCGATGTTCTGCAGTCGGGCGAGGTAGGCGGCGAAACGGTCTTCGGTCTCGAGGTACACGTTGAAGCAGACGAGATCCAGGAACGGGAGCTGCAGATACTCCGTGGTCGGGTAGTTGACGTAGGTGACGAGGCCGTCCGGATCTTCTGCCTTCACCGCTCGGTACAGTCGCCTGAGGTAGCGCTCCACTCGTGCGCGTCCCAGCCATCGCACGATCGAGGCGGGGATCTCGTTGCCGAGCGCGTAGCACAGCAGCGCGGGGTGACCGGCGCAGGAGCGGACCTTCGCCCGCAGCGCATCTTCCACGTCCGGGGCTCGTTTCCCGTCCATGAGGAAGCCGACGTACTGCTCCGCCGACAGACCCACCATGACTCGAAGCCCGTGCCGGTGCGCAATGTCGAGGAGGGAGCGGGGCGGCGTGGTGTGAGGGATCCGGACCGCGTTGATTCCGTTCGCGGCCATCTGCTTGAAGTCGGAGTCGATTCTTTGGGCGTCGTGGAATTCCTGGCCGTTCTCGTCCGGCCGGAACGCGCCGTAGGTGACCCCACGGATCAGGAGCTTTTCGCCGCCGGCGAAAAGGAACTTCCCTTCGACCCGCGGTCGAGGATCGAGGACTGCCGACGAACTCGGGGGGAGCTGCTCGAAGCTGCGCACGTATCTCAAAGCCTGGCCGAAGATGCCGGGCGGAGCCCAGGGGCCGCCCTTCCCAAACTGTCCCAACGCAGAGCTCTCACGATACCTTCTTGCTGCCCGTGGTTTCAATTGCTTTTCACTCCGAGACACATTTGTTAATCGGATTGGCGAATCTAGGCGATGTTTGACCGATCGTCGCGAGGCTTCGCGTGGGGAGGTGATCGCTGGACTCGCGTGCCCACGATCGAGGGGCTGAGAGGCAGACGGGGCCACGGCCGACGGAGGCGGGGCGGGGCGCGGCGACTCACCCCCAACACGATGAGTTGGGCGCCGACGCGGGGGCCGGCGCGAGGCGGTCGGCTGCAGTGATTCGACGCGAGCTGTTACGGCGCCCGCGGGGGCTCCGGATCGTTTCGAAGCTGCGGGACGAAGCCGCGGACTAGGAGCCGCCCGATCCCGACACGTCGCCCCAAGGGATCGAAAGGTTCAGAAAGGCCCCGTAGATGGAGGGGTCGAAGTCGTCGCTTTCCGATTCGCCTGGGAACGGCACTTGATCCCAGGTGGCCGACCCGAAGGACGCCATCCCCTCCACGCTGATCGCGAAGTGATCGGCCACGCGGAGGCTCAGGCCCGGGGCGACGAAACCGCTGAATCCCGAGTAGGCCAGGCTACCGGTCAATCCACTCTCGATGGTCCCGTATGCGAAGCTCAGGCCGCCGGCCGCATACAGTCGAAGTTTGCCCCGCGGCCGAACGAGAATGGCGTGGACGCCCGAGTTGTACGTGTACAGATCGAACGAGATCGCCCTGAGCTGCCCTGACCCGTCGGGCCGTGCTATCTGATCGGTGGTCTCGGTT
>JALGZO010000686.1 GCA_025774865.1 bacterium
GAGTCCTGTCCGTCGCCGTGACCGGCGACGTGGACGAGCTTCGCGTCGCGGTGTACCGAGCCGCCGGTCTTCGGTTGGTCGCGCTCGAGGAGGAGGCCGACCTGGCCGCCGAGGTGCGCGATGGTCGCCTCGAAGCCTGGCTCGACGCGTCGAGCGGGGTCGCGCCCGCCGGCGCCGATTCTGCGCACGTACCGGAGATCGTCCTCACGTACCACGCGCCGCGGCAGGAGTCGCTCGACGCTCGGGACCGGCTGCTCGAAGTCCTGGCCGAAGTGCGGGCCGAGATCCGTGACCGGCGCTTCCGGGTGGCGGGCGGCCAGGGTGACCTCGACGCGTTCGTGTCGATCGAGGACGTCGACGTCGCGACGGAGGAGGAGGCCGGGGGCGCGGCGGTCGGGCGGTTCGTGCCGTTTCTCCTGGTCGTCACGCTGTTCGTCGGCGGGGCATCGCTCTCCACGGACGTGGTTGCCGGCGAGAAGGAACGTGGCACGCTGGAGACGCTCTACCTGACTCCGGTCGACCGGGGGGAGATCGCCTGGGCGAAGTTCATCGTCGTCACGGGCGCCACGCTGGTGTCGGGTGCGCTCAACCTCGTGAGCATGCTGGTCTGCTACCGGCTGGGTTGGATCTCGATGGGCTCGGCCGAATCGGCGCTCGTGGTCTCCGCTCGCGGCACCGCCATGGCGTTCCTCCTGGTCATCCCGCTCGCAGCGCTGATCGGCGGAGTCCTTCTCGGCATTTCTGCGTTCGCGCGGACGCTGAAGGAGGCGCAGTACTACATGACGCCGGTGATGCTCGTCGCGTTTCTGCCCGGGTTGCTGGCGACGAGCCAGGAGATCCGCCTGGACTCGTTCACGGCGCTGATTCCCGTGGCCAACGTCGCGCTCGCCGTCCGCGACGGGCTGCTCGGCCCGGTGCCGGGTCGGCTCGTCCTCATCGTATCGCTCGCTTCCATCGGGTGGGGACTGATCGCCATGCGATGGACGAGGAGCATCCTCTCCCGAGAGGACACGATTCTCGGATTCGCTCCGGAGCCGTTGTTCGCGCCCACCGCCGGCGGCCGCCGTCGTGCCGCGATCCTCGTGATGGCGGGAACCGTGCTCGCCTACTTCTACCTCGGGCAACTTCTCCAGAGGTGGAGTCTCGTGACGGGCCTCCTCGTCAGTCTCTGGGTCCTGCTCCCGTGCCTCGGAGCCCTCGGACTCCGCTTTGCGTGGGCGGGGGGCCGGTTCGCCGACGTCCTGTCCCTGAGGGGAGCTCCGATCGGAGCGCTCGCCGGCGGGGTGCTTCTCGGGGCGGGGACGGTCGTCCCCATGTTCCACGGGGTCGCCCCCCTCCAGGGGCTGTTCCTTCCCGTTCCGGAGGAGTTCGGCGTCGCGGTCGACGCGGGGCTCGGCGCCCTCGGGCCGCTCGCGCTCTTCGGGCTCGTCGCGTTCTCGCCCGGGGTATGCGAGGAGATCGTGTTCCGCGGCGCGTTCCTGGGATTGATGCGGCGGACCGGGTCCACGCGCGCCGCCGTGCTGGCGACCTCGGTGGTCTTCGCGTTGATCCACCTCAGCGTGTTCCGCTTCGTCCCGACTCTTCTGCTCGGGCTCGTGATGGCGATCCTCGTCGTCCGGACGCGTTCGATCCTGCCCGCGATTCTCTATCACGTGACGTACAACGGGATCGGGGTGCTCGGGGGAGAAAGGATCGAAGAACTCGGGAACGGGGCGATCGCGTGGGGGGGCAGTCTCGCGCTGCTGGCGATCGGTTCCCTGCTCGTCGCCCGATCCCGTACGTCGGAGACGGCTTGATGATCGAGCCGACGGTCGGGCTAGTCGCCGTCGATCAGGCGGCCGAGCCCGCCGACGTGGTCGAGGATCGATCCTTCGCCCTTGCGTCGGCCACCGGTTTGCGGGGCGGCCGCGTAGACGCGGCTCGCGAGACGGCTGAACGGCAGCGATTGAATGAACACGCGCCCCGGCCCGGTGAGCGTCGCGAAGAAGAGCCCCTCACCGCCGAAGAGCGCGGTCTTGATTCCACCGACGAACTGGATGTCGTAGCGGATCCGCTCTTCAAAAGCGACGAGGCAGCCGGTGTCGAGGCGTAGCGTCTCGCCCGGACCGAGGTCCCGGGACACCACGTGACCGCCGGCGTGCACGAACGCGAGACCGTCGCCGTCGAGTCTCTGGAGGATGAACCCCTCGCCGCCGAACAGTCCCGCGCCGAGCTTCTTCTGGAACGCGATTCCCACTTCGACGCCCTTCGCCGCGCAGAGGAACGCGTCCTTTTGGCAGAGGATCGTGCCGCCGTGCTTCGGGAGATCGATCGGGATGATGCGGCCCGGGTACGGTGACGCGAACGCGACCGCCTGTCGGCTTTGCGCACCGTTGCCGAACACGGTCATGAAGAGCGACTCGCCCGTGAGCACGCGCTTGCCGGCGGACAGCACCTTTTCGAAGATCCCGCTGCTCTCCGCCTTGTGACTCCCGTCACCGAAGATCGTCTCCATCTGAATCCCGGGATCCATGTACATGAAGCTGCCGGCCTCCGCGACGGTCGCCTCGCCGGGATCGAGCGTGATCTCGACGAATTGCATCTCCTCGCCGTGGATCTCGTAGTCGATCTCGTCGGAGCGGGGTCGCCCGAACGCGCGGGCTGGAACCGGCGGGGGTGCGCCCGCTCCGCCGTTCTCCGACGCGGAGAATCCGCCGACGTTCTTCAACGGTTGCCAGTCGGCCATTCCCGGCGTGTACACGTGTGTCTCGGCGTTGATCTCGTGCGCCTGGAGCTTCTCCTCGATCTGGTCCTTCGTGAAGGGGCCGTGCTCTTTGCCTTCGATCGCGAGGTACCAGGTGGCGTGCGGGTCCATCGTCTCCTCCCGGGGAAGAGGGGAGCCGGGTCCTGCCCCGGCCGTTCTTCGAGGCTCTCATCCTAGAACGAAACGCCAATGGGGAGGGTTGCAACCTGTCGGCGGATCTGGCCGTCAAGCAGTCGTAGGCCGAACCCTTCCTCAGACCAGAACGGGTTCGGGCTGGAGGCGCTCGGCCACGTTCCAGCAGTAGTCTCCGATCTTCTCCATGTTCGTCATCATGTCGAGGAAGATCAGCCCCTGGCGGATGCCGAGATCGCCGCTCTGCATTCGGCTCGCGTGGCTCTTGCGGGACGCATCCCGTAGCTTGTTGATCTTGCCTTCCAGGAGTCGCGCGTCGGCGAGAGACACGTGGTTTTCGGGTCCGAGCGAGACACGGGCGGCGCGCAGAAGTGCCGAAACGGAGGTCATCATGTCGCTGAGGGTGTTTTGCGTCCACTCGTCGAAGATGTACTTCTTGTCCCAGCGGCGTTCGGCGAGCATTACGAGGTTCATGCAGTGGTCAGCGATCCGCTCGATGTCGTTCGCGATCTCGATGTAGCGGGCGACGTCACGGCCGACGGTGGCCGACGTGCCGGACTGGGCGAGCCGCGAACAGAAGCCGACGATTTCCTCCTCCATCTCGTCCGTGATCTGCTCCTGCTTCTTGATCTCGTCGACGAGGTTGCCGAGCTTCTTCGCCGGGTGTCCGATCACCTCCCTCAGATGGTCGAACATCCTCTCGCAGACCCCGAGCATGAGCTCGTTGGCGCGGCGCGCCTCGAGGGTGGCCAGCTCGGGCGTCCCCATGAGCCCCGATTCGAGAAACGCGAGGTGGGCGGTCTCCTTCTCGTCGTCCCGCATCGGAACGAGCCACACGACCATGCGCTCGAGCTGCGGGATGAACGCGACCAGAACGACCGTCACGAAGACGTTGAAGACGGTGTGGAAGGCGGCGACCTGGGAGGTCGCCACCAGTTTGCTCGCCACGGCGTCGCCCGGGATCATGGTGCCGATGGCGGACAGCAGCGGTCCCATGAACGGCAGGATCAGCAGCACGCCGAAGACGTTGAAGAGGGTGTGGAAGTGCGCCACCCGCTTCGCGTCCCGGTTCGCTCCGATAGCGGCGAGCTGGGCCGTGATGGTCGTGCCGATGTTCGTTCCCAGCACCATCGCGGCGGCGAGATCGAAGGAGATCCACCGTTCGGCCACCATGGTGAGGATGACGGCGGTCGAGGCCGAAGACGACTGGACGACGACCGTGATTGCCGCGCCGGCGAGGACGAAGAGCACGATAGAAGCGACTCCGTAGCCCGCCACCTCCCGTAGCCAGGCGACCGAGTCGGCGTCCGTCGACGGGACACCGTCCTTGAGGAAGGCAAGCCCCATGAAGAGGAGGCCGAAGCCGATCATCACCTGAGACACCTGTTTCGCGCGGGGGCTGTCGATCAGCGACAAGGGGAACCCGATGCCGATGATCGGGAGCGCGAAGGCCGAGATCTTCACCTTGAAGCCGAGCAGCGCGACCAGCCAGGCGGTGACGGTGGTTCCGATATTGGCGCCCATCACGAGCCCGATGGCCTGGGGAAGCGCGAGCAACCCGGCGTTGACGAACGACAGCACGAGTACGGTCGTGGCGCTCGAGGATTGCACGGCCGCCGTGAGAACGAAGCCGCTGAAGATGCCGGCGAGGCGACTGCGGGTGAGGCCGCCGAGGACCGCCCGTAGCCGGTTCCCGGCGATCTTCTGCAGGCCGTCGCTCATGACGCGGAGGCCGAAGAGGAACCCAGCCCACCCAGGATCATGAACGCTGCGTTCATCCGTCGTGCCTTCTCGGGAGAGTGGGGTCCCCTTCCCTGGGGAAGAGCGTCCTCTCGGATGCCCCAGGTTCGTCTACCTCGGGCATTTGCTGAAGCACGAAATCAGTCCCGGGCCGCCGGAAGAGATACGAGGGCCCGTTCAGATCAGATCCGGCCCAGGCGCCTCGTCCGGGAGTCTCACAGCGGGTTCGTCAGGTGTTCTACTCGACGAACGCCGGTCCGATCGCACGACGACATTCCCCAGGGGAAACCGTAGACTCCGGCGCGTGTCCTGTACGCGCTGCCGTCCTTGATGGCCGAGCTTCCTTCCCGAGAGATGTCGGAGAGCGATGATGAGAGAACCCCGGATTCGAAGCACCCTCTTGGCCGGCGCCGCAGCAATCGTGGTCGCCGGCGCCGCGAGCACCGCCACGGCCGAGACCGCCGGCGACGTGCTGCAGACCGCGATGGAGCGGAACGACGCGCGACTGAAAGGCATCGAGACCTTCACCGTCGTCCAGGATGTCATGGGCTTCGAGGTCACGACCCACTACGAAACGCAGCTCGTGAATGGCCACGTGGTGCCGGTGGCGAAGGAGACCGAGGAGGAGTCGGCGGACGCCAGCGCGTCCCTTTACGCCTCTCTTCCGGAGATGGCGGAGCGCGCCCGCCTCGAGGAAACGGAAACGATCGACGATCGCAAGTGCTACACCATCCGCGTGGAGGACATGAGTGAGCTCGACTTCGCCCCGGACATGGGTGAGGCCACGGCCGCATTCACGCCCAAGAGCTTGGTCTTTCATCTGGACCAGAAAGACTACCTGCTCCGGAAGATGCGGATCGAGGGCGAGGCGGAACACGAGGGCCGGCAGGTTCCCCTGTCCATGGAGATGGTCCCGAGCGACTACCGCACCGTGGACGGGCTCGTGCATCCGTTCGAGATCACCATGGTCGTCCACGGGTTGGCATCGGCGATGTCGGCGGAAGACACGGAGAAGGCCCGCCAGGCGCTCGCGGAAATGAAGACGCAGATGGCGGAGATGCCCGAAGAGCAGCGCAAGATGATGGTCTCGATGATGGGCGACCGGATGCAGCGGATGGAGGAGATGGTGAGCTCGGGCGAGGTGAAGACGACGATGAAGGTGAAGGAGATTCGGGTGAACCAGCCGGCACCCTGATCACCACCCGTACCGACGTTTGCTGCGCGGACTCAGAACAAGAGCGAGCTGAGCTGTCCGCGGAACTCGCGCGTCAGCTCGTGGTCGTCTCCGAGTAGCGCGAAGAGGGAGAGCATGCCCACACGCCCGGCGTCGTTCTCGAACCCGCGATCGCGCCGCACGACTTCGAAGAACTCTGCGAGCGCTCCTT
>JALGZO010000687.1 GCA_025774865.1 bacterium
CTCGATCGTATCCAGATCGTGAAGGGCTGGGTGGACGGAAGCGGTGATCGTCAAGAGACGATCTTCGACGTAGCGGTCTCCGACGGCCGCACCATCGGCTCCGACGGCCGCTGCCAGACGCCCGTGGGCAACACCGTGGACGAGGCCGCCGCGACGTACCTGAACAACATCGGCGACGCGGAGCTGCGGGCCGTCTGGACGGACCCGGACTTCAATCCCGAACTGCCGGCGGTGTACTACGCGCGCGTGCTGGAGATTCCCACCCCGACTTGGCAGGCCTACGACGCGCAGTTCTACGGCACGACGATGCCGAGCCAGGTACCGCTGAGCCATCAGGAGCGCGCGTACACGTCGCCGATCTGGTACACGCCGTAGCTCTTCGCCCGACCGATCCACTTTTCGCCGACCGGGGCGCCGCAGCCAACAGAGCTGCGGCGCCCCGTTCTTTTCGCTGTCAGAATTCCACACTTTGCACATTCCATTGTTACATCTTGCCCAGATGCCTCCGCTTTCCCTTTCAACTAGTAGCCAGCACAAAGTACAATCACCTTTGACCATACTCCACGCAGACGTCCGAGAATGTCGAACAAATCACCTCCCCGTTACCACACCGCATTCATCGCCCACTTCCTCTTCGCGGTCGTGGGCCTCACGTGCTTGTGCGCGCCGGCTTTCGCCGATTCGGTCCGAGTCGCCGCGTTCGGCGACTACGGAGACGATTCCGCCGAGGAACTCGCCGTCGCCGTCCTGGCCTTCACCTTGGGTGCCAACGCGATCGTCACGCTCGGTGACAACAGCTACGGCAACACGCCAATCGACGACAACGTTGGCAAGTACTACTCGAATTACATCGGACACTACCTAGGGAACTACGGTCGCGGCTCGACGGACAACCGCTTCTTTCCCTGTCTCGGCAATCACGACTACGGTGACGGCGACGGCGTGGACGCCTACCTCGACTACTTCACGCTCCCCGGATCGGGCGTTCAGACGACGGGATCCTCGGGCAACGAGCGTTACTACGACTTCGTGCTCGGACCCATCCACTTCTTCGCGATCAACTCCAACCGCGAGGAGCCGGATGGCCGGTCCGAGACCTCTCCGCAGGCCCAGTGGCTTCAAGCGCAGCTGGCGGCGTCGACGTCACCCTGGAAGCTCGTCTACGCTCACCATCCCCCCTACTCCAGCGGCGCTCACGGAGACAATCCCGTCATGCAATGGCCGTTCGCGGAGTGGGGCGCCACGGCGGTCCTCGCCGGGCACGATCACGACTACGAGCGCATTCACCGAGACGACTTCCCGTATTTCGTCTGCGGCACAGGCGGCAAGAGCCTCCGGTCGTTCGACTCGCCGGTCGAGGGCAGCGTCGTCCGGTACAACGACGACAACGGCACCATGCTGATTGTCGCGGACGACTTGTCGATCACGTTCGAGTTCCACTCCATCAGCGGGGGCGGCACGCTCATCGACTCGCACACCGTCGTGGCGCCGATTCCCGACATCGTGATCGCGCCTGCGTCCGTGGACTTCGAGACGGTTCACATCGGAGCCGATTCCGCGAGCACGGTGACGATCCGCAACGACGGATACGGGGACCTCGATGTCACCGAGATGGCGATCGAGGGGACCGAGACGGCGGAGTTCCTTGTCGAAGGCGGGGACGTTCCCTTCCGGTTGGCGCCGGGCGAGAGCATCGACATGGTGGCGCGATTCAGACCGATCACAGCCGGGTCGAAGGCCGCCAGCCTCTTCATCACCAGCAGCGATCCTGATGAGCCCGTTTCCGAATTGACGTTCCGGGGAATCGGCGACGGAATTCCGGACGTCGAGGTGGTGCCCTCGACGCATTACTATGGCGACGAGGTCGTCGGCCGGAGCCACTCGTACGCGTTTCAAATCCGGAGTGTGGGGGACGCCCACCTCTATGTGTCCGCGATTGCGATCGGGGGCGTCAACCCGGGCGATTTCTCCATATACACGGGAGGCGACCCCGTCGTACTTGCACCGGGCGAGTCACATCGGGTCGTCGTGACTTTTCGCCCCACGAGCGTGGGACCGAAGAGCGCGATCCTGTTCGTTGAGAGCAACGACTCGGACGCTGACGAGAACCCGGCCGGACTGTCGCTCGGCGGTCATGGAATCGCCCCGGACATCACCGTCATGCCCGCAGCGCTCTACTTCGACGCGGTCCCCTTGAGCTTCGATGCGGCGAGATCGATCACGATCCGCAACGACGGCAACCTCGATCTCGAAGTCACGGAGATGACGATCACAGGGGCCGACGCTGCGGAGTTCGACCTCGAGGGTGCCGCCCTGCCGATCCTGCTGACGCCCGAGGACAGCATCGACCTGATCGTGCGGTTCACGCCGCTCGCAGTGGGGCCCAGGGCCGCCGCGCTCTCGATCACGAGCAACGACCCGGACGAGGCCACTTTCGACGTGCCGCTTCACGGGGCGGGCGTCCACGCGCCCCGGACACCGGTGGTGTTCGAGGAGAGCGTGACCGGCACGTCGATCGGATTGACGACGGTCAGCGCGAACGGCCTGACGACGGTGAGTGACGGTACCTACGTCGCTGCGATCAGTACGAGATATCACGTGAGTGTCACGGGAGTGACGGGGCTCGGCGCCTCCTGGTCTCGGCTTGACGGGCAATGCGGCGGCCGAAGGCAGACCGGTGTGGAGGTCTGGGCAGCGAGGGGAGCGACGAGCGACGATGCCGTCACAGCCACGTTCACCGACAACCCGGCGACCGCGGCGATGGTGGTGGTGCGGTACTCCGGGGGGGATCCGATCGACCCGTTCGGCACCGCCGCCTCCGGGAACACGAACGGCGTGGACGGCTCGTGCACAGGGGGCTCGGACGGCCGGAACTACCGGTTGGATCTCGATACGCTGGCCTCGAGCGCGGTCGTCTTCGGCGCGGTCGCAACCCGCATGCGGATCCACGACCCCGCCTCGGGCTGGACCGTCCGCGGCGAGACGGGCATCGGCGTCGGTGGAAACAGGACCGGAATCGCAGTGGCGGATCGAGCCCACGCGACCCCCGGCGAGTCGCGACTGGAGGGCTCCTTCGGCTCGGACGTGGACTGGGCCGTCATCGGAGTGGAGATCCGGGGCGGCGGCGGACCTGTCCCCTACCTCACCGTCCTCCCGAGCGCCCATGATTTCGGGCCGATGGAGATCAGTACGATCGCCACGACGATGATCCAGGTGCGAAACGACGGGAGCGCGGATCTGAACGTCGCGGCGCCCGCGATCACCGGTCCGAACGCTCCGGAATTCATGATGGTGTCCGGCGATGAAGCGTTCACCCTCGCGCCGGGTCGCGTTCGGATCCTCGAGGTCGCGTACGCCCCGATCGCCGTTGGCACGAAGAGCGCTTCGTTGCGCCTGACCAGCAACGCCGCGAACGGGAGCGAACTCGAGGTCGCGCTGTCGGGCGAGGCCCACACGCCGCCCATCCCGAACATCTGGGCGGCACCCGCCAGTCATCACTACGGCGAGGTGATGGTCGGGCTGAGTGGATCGCGGTCGTTTCAGGTCGGAAACTCGGGCAACGCCGACCTTCATGTTGCCGCGATCTCGCTCGGAGGTGACGACTCCACCGAGTTCACGATCGACACCGGGGGCGGGCCCTTCACGCTCGCACCGGGAGATTCGCGCCAGATCGATGTGAGCTTCCGCCCGACCGCCGCCGGTCCCCGGAGCGCCAGCCTCCGCATCCAGAGCGACGATCCCGATCCCGCGGAAGGCACGCTCGACCTCCCGCTCACGGGCGTTGCGATCGCCCCGATCCCGGACATCGCCATCTCGTCGACGAGCCACGACTTCAGCGCGGTCGCCGTGGGGGCCAGCGCGACGCACTCCCTCGAGGTTCGCAACGAAGGCGACGCCGACCTCGTGGTAGCGCCGTCAATCACGGGAACGGACGCCGCCGAGTTCAGCGTCAGCGGGAGCGCCTCGTTCACGATCCTTCCGCGCGAGAGTGCGAACATCACGGTCGGCTTCGCCCCGCTCATTCCGGGTCTGAAGAGTGCGACGCTTCACTTCGCGAGCAACGACCCCGACGAGGGCGTTCTCGATTTCGGGCTCTTCGGGACCGGGACCGTCGTCCCCACGAGACTCGAGATCACGTTCGAGGAAGAGACGACTGGATCCTCGTCCGGGAACATCACCGTCACTTCCGGATCTCTCGCGGCGTCCTCGGGCAGGGACGGTTTCCATCTCGTCGCCATCTCGAGCAAAGGGTACGAGACGGTCGAGGGCGTGACCGGTCTGGGGCTGACGTGGACGCTCGTCCGCCAGCAGTGCAGCGCCCGCTTACAGACCGGGATGACCGTGTTCTCCGCCTCGGGCCCGTCGTCCGGGGGCACCGTGACCGCGACGTTCACAGCGGAACCGTCAGTCGCGGCGATCGCCGTATGCCGGTATTCGGGAGTCGATCCGACGAGCCCGGGATCGATCATCTCCGGCAACACGCAGGGGTTGGACGGATCCTGCGGCGGAGGATCGGACGACCCATCGTACGCGTTCGACATCGACACCAACAGTGATGGGGCCGTGGTCTACAGCGCGGTCGGACTACGAAGGCAAACCCACACTCCG
>JALGZO010000688.1 GCA_025774865.1 bacterium
GGATGCACGGAGGGGTACATATCGCAGGGATCATTCATCGAACCTGCGCCGTCATCACGTTCTTCTACTTCTTCACCCACATCGGGATCCTGGTCCGACGCATCGCCAGAAGCCCGAACAAGATGCGGTTCTTCTGGGGACCTGACTCGATGGTGCCCCAACCGAAGGACGTCCGGGATCTCCTGCAGATGTTCCGCTGGTTCGCCGGCCTCGGACCGCAGCCCCGTTTCGACCGGTTCAGTTATCTGGAGAAGTTCGACTACTGGGCGGTGTTCTGGGGCATCGCGATCATCGGCGGGTCGGGCTTGCTGCTGTGGTTCCCCGAGTTGTTCGCGAGCTTCCTGCCCGGCTGGGTTTTCAACGTCGCCACGATCGTCCATGGGGAAGAAGCGCTTCTCGCGCTCTGCTTCATCTTCACGATCCACTTCTTCAACGGACAGCTTCGCCCCCAGAAGTTCCCGCTCGACCTGGTCATCTTCACGGGAAGGGCCACCACCGGATACATGCTGGAGGAGCACCCGCTGGAGTACGAACGACTCCGCGACGAGGGGCGCCTGCCCGCAATGGTCGCACGCGCTCCCCGCCGGTGGGTCTACGTGGGAGCCGCGGTGCTCGGAATCGTCGCGATGGCGATCGGGCTGACGCTGACCGGCCTCGTGGTATGGGCGAGCCTTCGATGAGTCCGCAGGGTTTCCGGTCGTCGCTGGTCGCGACGCTGGCGGCGGCACTTCTCGCCGGGTGTGGGGGAGAGCGGCCACCGGCGGGCGTGGAGAGTCATGCCGACCTCTCGTGCGCCGGCTGTCACACGGGTACCGGCGATGCCGTCCCCGTCAGGGCCTCGACCGACGCCGCGTGCGTGCGGTGTCATGCCCTCGAAGAGCTCGCCGTGAACGTCGAGGTCGGGCACGTTCGACTGTCGCACGTGGCTCACGGCGAGCTCGCGGAAGGTCTCGGCACCCCCTGTAGCGCTTGCCATGTCCACGAGAGCGGAGAGCAAGAGCTGCAGATCGACGAAGGCAGCTGCTTTCTCTGCCATGCTCGCCTTCCGGGTGGGGAGGCCGAGGTACAGCGGGCCTTCCTCCCCGAGGCGGGATGTACGGACTGTCACCCGCGACCGGCCCATACCGCGTTCGCGAGCGCGGGAATGCCGGTCGATCACGCCACTGTCGTCGAACACGGTGTCGCCTGCCTCCAGTGTCATCACGATTCGATGGAAGGGACCGGAGCGGTGGAAGAGGTCTCGTGTCGCGAATGCCACACGCCGGCGAGACCGGGCGGGTCGCTTCGGGGCAACGAGAAACGTGACGCAGTCACCGTCCACGCGCAGCATTTCGGCGCAGAACTCGCACCGGCGTGCGGCCGGTGTCACGGTGCCGTCGAACACGGCCTCGGCGCCGTTGCGAGCGTCCTGGGTCTGGACTGCCGTGCTTGTCACGCACCGGGGGATGCCGCGTTGGCTGCGCCCGTCGATTCGAGCGCACACCGCGCGCAGCAGCTTCTCTACACCGGTCTGATCCCGGGGGCGGAGCGCGTCCTTCCGGCGGAGAAGTTCGTCGCCCGCGTCTCCTGCGCCTCATGTCACTCCGAGTCGTCCATGCGGCACGCCCGAGGCTCGGAGTCTCGGATCCAGGCCATCCGTGACGAGTGCGCGGCCTGCCACGGCGCTCGACACGGTGTTCTCCTGGACGAGTGGACACGGGGTGCGAGGCGCCGCACCAAAGACGTCGGTGACTACGTACGAGCGACGGCCGCGCATGACGGTATTCGAGCGTCCGCCGGGGCCGACTCCTCGGCCCGCAGAGCGTTGCGCGGCTGGCAGCTCGTGGAGGAGGCGAACGGTGTCCACAACATCCCGGCCGCGGACGAGCTGCTGCGCTCCGCACTCGAGGACGCCGTGACCGCCTACGCTCGGGCCGGGATCGACGCGCCGTTGCCGCCGCGGCTCGGTCCGGATCCTGGCACCGGATCGTGCGCCCGATGTCACTACGGGACGGAAACCGGGACCGTCGCGGTCACCGGCGGGACGCTCGACCACGACCGGCACGCGGTCAGCGCCGGAGTGGCGTGCCGGGAGTGCCACGCGGCGGCGGAGCTGTTCCGTGAAGACGGGAGGACTTTCGATCCCGAGCACGGTCGGACCACGATCACCACCGCCGGCTGCCGAGAATGCCACCATCGCACGCGTGAGACATCCGACTGCGCCACGTGTCATCCGGGTGACCTCCGGCGCGCCCCGCGGCCCGTGACCGTGCACGTTCAGGTCGGCGATGGCGAGGCTCTCCCTCGGGAGGTCGAGTTTCTCCACGACAACCACGAGGCGATCGCCTGCGTGGAGTGCCACCGGACCCCGGGAGCCCTCGCGGTCTCCGAGAGCGTCGCCCGCTGCGCGGATTGTCACGCCGAGCACCACACGGAAGGCCGGACGTGCTCCGCGTGCCACTCGAGCGACAACCTCGCCACGGCTCATTCCCCTCCCGCTGACGCTCATCGTGCCTGTGACGCGTGCCACGACCGCGGGACGATCTCGAGGCTCGTCCCGGATCGGTCCTTCTGCGTGACCTGTCACGACCCCGGCGCGGCTCACTACGTGGCATCGGGGCGAGGCTGCACCGAGTGTCACTTGCTTTCCACGAGCGAGGATTACCGGTCCGAGCTTCTGACCGGACGAGGTCACCCATGAGGAGTGCGTCGTGAGTCGCTTCCGGGCGGTGGCCGTTCTGGCTGCGTTGTTCTCGTCCATGGCGGTTTCCGCGGTGGAGTCCCCGCCTGCGCGCGACACCTTCGACCACGAAGATCACGGGGGCGCCTTCCCGAGCTGCGCGGCCTGTCACCGTGGGGCGTCAGAGCCTGGTCGATCGATGTGGCCGGTCGCCTCGGACTGCGCCCGGTGCCACGATGATGATGAGCGTGATCTCGTGTCATGGGCACCGCCCGAGACCACCGGGGTGTCTCACGTGCGGTTCGATCACGAGCTGCACGCCGAGGAGGAGGTCGGATGCGTCGATTGCCATTCAGATCCGGGGGCCGAGTGGATGTCCGTCCGGAGAGCGGTCGCCGGACAGTGCCTGGATTGCCACGGCGCGCCTGCTTCGCACTTCGACGCCGAGGACGACGATTGCGCTACTTGCCACCGTCCTCTGGCCGAGGTGACTCGGCTAACGGCAGAGCGGTTGGCCGGATTCCCTGCCCCGCCGTCTCATACGCCGGACTTTTCCTCGGAGCACGGGGAACTGGCGATCCGGCTTCGCGCCGGGCATCCAGAAGTCGCGGCGAGCTGCGCGACGTGTCACGCCCCCAGCTTCTGTCTCACCTGTCACGACGAAATGCCGGAGTAGGGGTGATTCAGACGTTCGGGCCGGACGGGGACGCGATCTCCGGCGCCGGGTCGTGAACCCGGCGCCGGGCGCTTCGAGGATTCCGGAACCGCTTACTTGCTCCCTGCTTCTTCGGCCTCCACCGCCTCGGGAATCGGGTGGGCGATCTTCTCCAACCGCTCCTCGTACACGAACTCCTTGTAGAAGGAGTTTCCTTCCTCCGTGTGGCACTTCGTGCACGTGTCCTCGGTGACCTCGAGCAGTCCGACGCTCGCCCGCTCGACCTCGCCGCTGGCGACCTGCTTCTTCACGGATTTCTTGGAGAAGCCACTTCCGGGACCGTGGCAGCTCTCGCACGAGACGCCTTCTTCCATCGTGATCTTCTGATTCGCCAGGTCGTCCATCACGGCGTATGCGGTCGCGTGGCACTTCAAGCAGTCCGGCGAGGTCTGCGGATTCTCGATTCCCGCCTTCTTCGCCTCGGCGAGAGCTTCTTCCGACGCGAGGGTTTCGAACGCCTTGGCATGGGCGCTCTTGAGCCAGATTCCGTGTTGCTCGCCTTGCTCGGGCTTGCGATGACAGGTCTTGCACTTCTTCACGCCGACGTACTCGAAGGTCCCCGCCTCAGGCTCTTCCGCGAGGGCTCCGAGGAATCCGCTCGACGCGAAGGCGGCAACCACCGCGAACACCGCCAGCGGAATCCACTTCGCGTTTCTCATGACACGGCTCCCTTTCAGGTGGCTTCGACACCTCGATCATGTGAACACCAATCCCGCCCGACTCGTTTCATCGAACTGGATCGAACTAGCGCGTACCATCGTAGATCTCGCTCAGGATGACCGGATTCTCTTCCTCCTCTGCCAATATCACATGGCAGGTCTCGCAGTCGTCGGAGATCGTACGGCCGGACGACGACGTGTGCATTCCGTCGTGGCATCGAAAGCACCCTCCGTCGTCCTCGTGGCCGAGAAAGCTCGGATACGTGCCCCAGCTCACCTGCATCGCCGGGAACACGTTCCGCGACCAGATGACGCCGACCTCCTCACTGACGGCCGTGAGATCCGACGGAGCGATCTCGATGCCACGATCTGCGTACTTCTCGTAAGCCTTCTCCAGGGCCTCACGAATCGCGGCCGTGGGATCGTCGCCCGGATTCTCCACCGCGCGCAGCGCACGGATCGCTTCTCGCCGCACGAACGGGATCTCCCGGCTCAGCCGATCTTCCTGGAGCAACCGGTCCACCGCTTCCTCGGGGGACTCGAACACGTGCGTCGGGCGGTTGTGACAGTCCAC
>JALGZO010000689.1 GCA_025774865.1 bacterium
GTGGACGCTGTCGTCCGACGCGTACGAGCGGGCAAGGCGCCCACGGCCGAACTCATCCGCGCCGAGGCCGAGCTGGCGACGGACCGCCTGGCCCGCGACGACGTGACCCACGAGCTGTCCGCCGCATACCACCGGCTGGCCGCACAGTGGGGGGAGACCGAGCCGAGGTTCTCGCGCGTCGAGGGCGATCTGCTGGCTCTGCCTGCCGTCGAGCCCTATGCCGTGCTCACGGAGGGGCTTGAGCGGAACCCTCAGCTCGCGCGATACGCGACGAAGGAACGACTGGCGAAGGCGAACCTGCGCCTGGCCGAGGCCCGCCGCTGGCCCGTGTTGCGGCCCCATCTCGGCGTCCGCCGCCTCGAAGCCACGGGCGACACGGCACTCGTCGCCGGGGTGAGCGTTCCGATTCCGGTGCTGAACCGCAACCAGGGCGAGATCGCCGAGTCCCGTGCCTCGATCTCCCGGGCCCGCGCGGAAGCAGAGGCCACACGCGTGCGGCTGCAGACCATGCTCTTCGAGTTCTACGAGGAGCTCCGGCACTACTTCCACCGCGTGGAGACGCTGCGCGTCGAGGTGATCCCGCGTCTGACGGAAGCGTTGGAGGAGACTCGCCGGGCCTACGAGCGGGGGCGCTACGGCTACCTCGAGCTCCGCTCGGTGCAGACGGATCTCCTGCGTGCCCGGAGCGAGCTGGTCGAGGCGAGCGCTGGCGCGCATCGCCTCGTGATCGGTCTCGAGCGTCTCACCGGAGAACGCGTGGCCAAGAAGTGAGGTGGACAGCGATGACGCGAACGACATGGTCGGTGGTGGGGGCGCTCGTTCTCCTGCTGCTTGCCTGCTGCGGGCCGGATCCTCACTCGGGCGGCACGCCCGCACACGGCGGAGCCGACGCACCGGAGGCGAAGGGCCCGCATGGGGGACGATTGCTCACCTCGCACGACTTCGAGCTCGAGCTCGCGATCCTCGAGCGCGGCGTTCCGCCCGAGCTCCGGGCCTGGGCCCGCCAGGACGGGCAGCCCGTCTCCCCGGCGGACGTGTCGCTCCAGGTAGCGCTCGCGCGGCTGGGTGGACGCGTAGACGAAATCTCGTTCGCCCCGGAAGGTGACTATCTGCGCGGCGACGCCGTCGTCCACGAGCCGCACTCGTTCGAGGTGTCGGTCGAAGCCGCGCACGAAGGCCAGAAGCACAGCTGGCGCTACGAGAGCTTCGAGGGACGTACCCGGATCGATCCGGAGGTGGCAGAGAGCCTCGGGGTCGAGACGGCGATCGCGGGACCCGCCGTCCTCCAGGACACGGTGACTGTCTACGGGCGCACCCGCGCCAACCCGGAGCGCGTGCGCGAGGTGCGGGCGCGCTTCGACGGAGTGGTGCGCGGCGTTTACGCCAACGTGGGGCGCGTGGTGGCGAAAGGCGACCGGCTGCTCACGATCGAGAGCGACCAGAGCCTGAGCGCCTACTCCATCAATGCGCCGATCGGGGGCGTCGTCACGCAGCGCGACGCAAACCAGGGCGAGCAGACGAGCGGCCGGCTGCTGCTCACCATCACCGACCCCTCGTCGGTGTGGGCCGACCTCTCGGTCTTCCCGGGCGACCGGGCCGGCGTTCGCGCGCGGAACCCGGTCTCGATCGTTCCCGCGGCGGGGGGCGATCCCGTGACGGGCGTGATCTCGACCGTCGATGTCCTGGCCAAGGAGGACCAGTCCGTCACCGCCCGGGCGGTACTCCCCAATCCCGAGGGCCGGCTCGCGCCCGGGACTTTCGTCACCGCGAAGATCACGGTCGGCGAGTACGACGTCCCGCTCGCCGTGCGGCGGGAAGGACTTCAGACGTTCCGCGACTTCACCGTGGTCTACGCCCAGGTGGGCGACCAGTACGAGGTTCGCATGCTGGAGCTCGGCCGGGAGGCGGGGGAGTACGTCGAGGTGCTCGGCGGGATCGAGCCGGGGACGCGGTACGTCGCGGCGAACAGCTACGTCATCAAGGCCGACATCGAGAAGTCCGGCGCGTCGCACGACCACTGAGGGGATCCCCATGCTCGACGCCATCCTGAGACGCTCCGTCACCTACCGGGCCCTGGTCCTCTCCCTCGTGGTCCTCGTTGCGGGCCTCGGGGCCTGGAACTTCACCCGGCTCCCGATCGACGCGGTGCCGGACATCACGAACGTCCAGGTCGTCGTCAACACCGCAGCGTCCGGGTACACGCCCCTCGAGGTGGAGCAGCGCATTAGCTTCCCGGTCGAGACGGCCATGGCCGGCCTTCCCCGGCTCGCCTACACGCGCTCGCTCTCTCGCTACGCGCTCTCGCAGGTGACGGTCGTCTTCCAGGAGGGGACGGACATCTATTTCGCGAGGCAGCAGGTGGGCGAGCGGCTGAACGGGGCGAAGGCGAACCTGCCGCCCGGGCTCGAGCCCGCGCTCGGCCCGATCGCCACGGGCCTGGGCGAGATCTTCATGTTCACGGTGGACGCCGAGCCCGGCGCTTCGCATCCGGACGGCACCCCGATCACGCCGACCGATCTGCGCTCGGTGCACGACTGGATCATCCGGCCACAGCTCCTGCGCGTGCCGGGCGTCGTCGAGGTCAACCCGATCGGGGGCTACAAGAAGCAGGTGGTGGTCTCCCCGAACCCGGCGCAGCTGCTGGCGCTGGGCCTGAGCCACACGGACGTGCTCGACGCCCTGCGCGAGAACAACGAGAACCGCGGCGCCGGTTTCGTCGACCACAACGGCGAGCAGTGGCTGCTCCGGGTGCCGGGCCAGGCGGAGCGTTCCGGGCAGCTCGGCGAGATCGTGGTCCGCGAGCGGGGCGGCGTGCCGATCCGCGTCCGCGACGTGGCCAGCGTGGAGATCGGGCACGAGCTTCGCGGGGGCGCCGCCACCCAGAATGGCCGCGAAGTCGTGATGAGCACGGTCTTCATGCTGATCGGCTCGAACAGCCGGACCGTCGCGAAGGCCGTGGGAGAGAAGCTCGAGGCGATCGCGCCCAGCCTGCCGCCGGGCATCACCGCGACGGCCGTCTACGACCGGACGGCCCTCGTGGACAAGACGCTGGCCACGGTCCGCACGAACCTGCTCGAGGGAGCGCTGCTGGTGGTCGTCGTCCTGCTCCTGCTGCTCGGCAACCTGCGCGCGGCGCTCCTCACTGCGGCGGTCATCCCGGTCTCGATGCTGATGACGGTCACGGGAATGGTCCAGACCGGCGTGACCGCGAACCTGATGAGCCTGGGGGCCCTCGACTTCGGCCTGATCGTGGACGGCGCCGTGATCATCGTCGAGAATTGCCTGCGGCGCTTGAGCCAGGCGGGTCGCCACGTCGAGAAGGTCTCCGACCGCGTGTCGATCGTCTTCGACGCGACGCGTGAGGTGATCCGCCCGGCGCTCTTCGGCGTCGCGATCATCACGGCCGTCTACCTCCCGATCTTCGCCCTGACGGGGGTCGAGGGGAAGATGTTCCATCCGATGGCGAAGACCGTCGTGATCGCGCTCCTGTCCTCGATGATCCTCTCGGTCACGTTCGTGCCGGCCTGCGCCGTCGTGCTCTTCCGCCGGCCCGTCGCGGAGAAGGAGAACGTTATCGTCCGCAGTGTGCGGTCGTTCTACCGTCCGGTGCTGACGCAGGCCCTGCGCTGGCGCTGGGCGGTCGTGGGCGCCGGCGTGCTGTGGCTCGCGGTGAGCGGAGTGTTCGCGACGCGGCTGGGTGCCGAGTTCGTCCCGAACCTCGACGAGGGAGACATCGCGATGCACGCGCTGCGCATCCCCGGCATCTCCCTCGGGCAGGCGCTCGCGCTCCAGGTAGGACTCGAGGCCGAGATGCGCAAGCTCCCGGAGGTCGAGCGCGTCTTCGCCAAGATCGGCACCGGAGAGTTTGCGACGGATCCCATGCCTCCGAGCGTGGCCGACAACTTCGTGATCCTGAAGCCCCGCTCCGAGTGGCCCGATCCGCGCAAGCCCAAGTCGCAGGTGGTCGCCGAGCTCGAGGCGGCCGTTCTGCCGATCCCCGGCAACCGCTACGAGTTCCTGCAGCCGATCCAGATGCGCTTCAACGAGCTCCTTTCCGGTGTGCGCTCCGAGCTGGCGGTGAAGGTCTTCGGCGACGACTTCGACCGGTTGATCGGGCTCGGCGGCGAGATCGAGGACGCGATCCGGGCGGTTCCGGGGGCGGCCGACGTGGCGGTCGAGCAGACGAGCGGGTTGCCAGTGCTGACGATCGAGCCTCGACGGGAGGTCCTCGGGCGCCTCGGACTCTCCATCGCCACCCTCCAGGACCTGGTCTCGACCGCCCTCGGCGGGACGGTGGCGGGAACGATGTACGAAGGCGATCGGCGCTCGGACATCGTGGTGCGGCTCGCGGAGGATCTCCGTCAGGACACGGATCGTCTGGCCGTGCTACCCGTGCCGCTCGACGGCCGGGGCTACGTGCCGCTCGGCGAGGTCGCGCGCCTCGGCGTCGCGAGCGGCTACAACCAGATCTACCGCGAGAACGGCAAGCGTCGCGTGGTGGTGACCGCGAACGTCCGCGGGCGCGATCTCGGCACCTTCGTGCGCGACGTGCAGCGGGCCGTCGAGGCGGGGGTCGACGTCCCGCCCGGCTACTGGGTCGAGT
>JALGZO010000690.1 GCA_025774865.1 bacterium
TCGCTGCTCGTCGCCAGCTCCGCGGAGCGCTTCGGGTGGATCACCCGCATCACGTTGTCGCCCTCGCTCACCTCGTCGGCGCCCTTCAGGATCAGCTCGATCACGTCCGGCGGGGAGAGGTCCGAGTCCAGGGCGATCAGCTTGGCCGCGAGGTTCGCCACGTTCGGGGACGCCATCGACGTTCCCGAGAACTTCACACGGTCGCCGCCCGGAACGTAGCTCTCGACTTCGAACCCGTTGGAATAGACGTTCACGGTCGGGCCGAAGCTCGTGAAGCTCGTGGCCTCGCCGGCTTGATCGACTGCGCCCGCGATCATGAGGTTCGGGAGTTGGAACATCGGCGGGAAGAACTCGTCGAACTGAATGTCGTTGTCGGAATTGCCCGCTCCCCCCACGAAGAGAATGTCGGGCGCGCCCTCGATCGCCTCGTGGAGGGCCTTCTTCATGACCTCGAACATCTCGCGTGCCATCGCCTTTCGTTCCTCGGCGTCCTTCCCTACGTTGTTCTGCTCGAGATCATTCTCGAGCGATGACCGCGCGACGACCCAGCTCATGTTCACGACCCGGACTCCCGCCTGCTTGAAGTAATCGACCGTCTTCGCGAACGCTTCGGCCGACCGCTGGCAGTCCTCCATCGTCGGCGGCTCCGGCACCATGCGCGCGTCACCGGTCAGCCGCGAGATGAGAACGCTCGCGGCGGGATTCCCGTCGACCGCGATCCCGGCCACGTGTGTCCCGTGCGAGTACATCGTGTAGTGCCCGAGATCCTCGAGGAACGTCTTCACGTCTTCCTGGGCGAGCTCCGACAGCTTCTGTCGGAGCACCATCGACTCCGGCGTGTCGAGCGCGGCCTGCATGTCGAAGAGGCCCTTCGACTGGTCTTGCAGCTCGGGGATCGGCCGGCTCGCGTCATCCATCGGGTAGAGCTCACCGGTCGTTGGATGCCAGTGCAGGTCGTAAGCGATCCCGTGGACATCGTCGACGAAGCCGTTGCCATCGTCGTCCTTGCCGTTCCGCTTCTCGTTCGCGTTCGTGTACATCCGCTTCCCGTACACGCTCGGATCCACGCCCGTGTCCCAAACCGCCACCAGCACCGGCGTGAGTCCCTCCGCGTCGGACAGATCCAGCGAGCGCGCCGGCCAGATGTTCGGCTTCTCCACCCGGTTGGCGTCGATCACGTCCTGCAGGACGGCGACGACCACATCCTTCACCGGCAAGGTCCACTGGAGGGCGTTGTAGATGCCGAGAATCTGTCCTGCCACCGGACCGCTGACGCTGCCGGCCTCCGCGACCATCGGTTCGAGCCGCTCCTGGATGACTCCCATGAGCAGGGGCTCGGAGAAGATTTCCATCTGCGCCTTGTTGCTCTGGAGCACGTCCTGGACGACTTCGTAGGGAAGCGCGCTCACCTTCGCCTCATAGACGCGGCCGAACGCTTTCCGGTAGGCCTCCAAGTTCTTTTCGGGGCCGCCGGTCTCACGAATCGCCGCGATGCGGGACTCGACACCGATTCCCGACGTCAGCTTGAGCGCAGGCTTGTCCTCCAGTTCGCGCAACGTCCCGAGCTGCTGCAGCGCAGAGTCGTAGTTGCCATCCAGCAAGTCCAGAGTGAGGAGCGTCCCGTGAATGCTCTGGAGCGTTGTCTTGTCTTGGATGTCGTAGGTCTCGAGGTCCGACTCGAGGTTCGCGCGCACCTGCTTCGCGAGCGGCGCCAGCGCGTCCCACGACTTGACGAGCTCGGCCACCGTCACCGACACCTCGTAGGTGTGCCGGGGCAGGTCGTCTTCCTTCGTGATCTTGATCTTGTCTTTGACGAGCGTCGGCGCGGCCAAACCGTTTCCGGCGAACGCGAGAAGCGCGACGATCGCCGTCCATCCCGGGGTAGGCGCGCGGTGCGGACGCCGGGGGTGGTCTCTCATGAGGGGCCTCCTCGTGTCGGGTATCAGTACCGTGGAACCCCGGCCGGGGCGCGAGGGCTGCGCGCACTGTACACCTGCGGGGCGACCCGGGGACAGCCCGAGATCAGCGACCGCGCGGTCCGGTTGGAACACGGCCCCTTCCCGACGAGGAAAGGGGCCGCTCATTCGGACCCGCTGGCGAGATGACGGTCAGGTGCGCTATGGCTGAACCGGGCACTTGAAGTCGTTGTCCGGCACGCGGGTGATCGTCACGTCGCCACTGGCCGCGGCGGCGAGCACGGCGTCCGCCGACGTGAGCAGGTAGGGAGTCACGTTCCAGACGACGCCGTGAAAGGCCCACTGGCCACCGTGATATTCGCGATCGCCCGGAGCGACGGCGATCACCGCGAGCTGGCCCGCGGCTCCTCCATCGATCGCGTAGAGATCGTCACGCCCGCGATTCGGCATGGCCGCAGGAGGCACGACGGTCCGAACGATGGCTCCTTCGTAGTACAGGCGCCCGAAGGCCGGAGTCTGCGCCACAGCGTCTCCGGCGGTCGCGGCAAGCATGGTGAGGATTGAGAGAGCCAACAGGGTCGTTCTCATTACTGTCTCCTTCTCGTTGTTCGCTGGATGTCCGGCGCCTTGCCTGACGGGCCCTCTACGCGTAACGTCGCGGCGATGTGACGTGGTTTCTCGCCCCGCGAGATCCGGATTGGCGTGGGACAAGACGCCCCTTCGATCCGTAGAGGAAGACGTGGATCAGCCGACGCGAGTATGCGGGCCACTCTCCCGCGAGACGCTGGAGGGCGCGCAACGCCGGGATCCCGAAGCACTCGGGGAGCTCTTCGAAAGGCACGCCGATCGGATCTACGATTTGGCGTACCGGCTCCTCGGTGAACGAGCGGCGGCCGAAGACGCCATGCAGGAGGTCTTTCTCAAGATCTACCGGGGCGTACCGAAGCTCGACATTGAGCGAGATCCGGCGCCGTGGGTTCTTCGCGTCACTCAGAACGTCTGTCGCGACGTGTGGCGGTCGGCGCAGTACCGGGCGTCCCGGCGGTCGCGCCCGATCCACGAAGAAGTCGATAGTGGTCTTACGCTCGCGGCGCATTCTGCGGATCCCGAGCAAGCCATGCTGAAGTCCGAACGAGAACGACTCGTGCAGGAGGCGATCATGAGACTTCCACCCACTCTCCGCGTAGTGGTCGTCTTGCACGAGTACATGGGCCTACCGCACCAGGAGGTCGCGGACATCGTGGGCGCGAGCCACACCGCAGTGCGGAAACGTCATTCACGAGCTCTGGCCAAGCTCGGCCGGTTCCTGAAGGGGACCTTGTCATGAGCCGAGATCGGGAAACCCGACGGTCCGAGCAGGAACGGGCGGGTGAGGCGGTCCGTGGTCTGACCCTCGCGGCGCCCGCCCCGCACTTCCGGGAACGGCTCAAGAGCGATTTCGTATCCGGTCGGCTGGCCGCGACGGAAGTCGTCCGGCGCCCCGCGCGACGCGTTCGGTGGTGGTGGGCACTGGCCCCGGCGGCCGCCGCCGTCCTGGCGATCGCGCTGCTCGCCCGGGGGCCCCGCGTTCCGGTCTGGACCGTGCGCGCCGCCTCGGCCGAGAGCGCCCAGGTGGACGGTCGCGAGCTCGCGCTGGAGCCCGGGCGGTCCCTCCCGGGCGGTGGGAAAATCCGCGTCACCGGAGGCTGGCTGGAGATGAACCTCGGCGACATGCTCGCGATGCAGATCAACGCGGGATCGGAAGTCGAGCTTCCCGCGCTGATCGAGCGCGACCCCGGGACTCTCGACGTTCATGTTGCCCGGGGAGAGGTCCTTTTTCTGACCGGCGAGACGTTTCCGGGAACGACCCTCAACGTCGAAACTCCGGAGGGGCGAATCGAGGTGACCGGAACCGCATTCGCCGTCTACCGAGACGCCGACGTGACGTGCGTTTGTGTTCTGGAGGGCCGCGCGCGGGTGGGCGTCGGCCCCACCGACCTGGAGATCATCGTGCCGGGTAAGCGGAAGGTCATGTTCAGCGACGGTCGGCCGCCGAAGATCCTCGACATCGAGCCGCAACATCGCGAAGGTGTCGAGGCATTCGTGCGACGCGCCCGATCCGAGGGAAAGAGCTGAGGGGCGCCTGACGATGACGGCGATGGAGAAATCCTTCCCGCGAGATTTCGCGGTCCTCGACGACATCCACGCCTTCGTCCAGGAGTATCTGGCCGCGGAAGGCATCGAGCCCGCCAATTGCTACTGGGCCGACTTCATCATCGAGGAACTGTTCACCAACTTCGTCAAGTACAGCAAGGGCGGGCGGAGTGAGATCAAGGTCCGGCTCGACGCCGATGGCGATCAGATCGTCATTCGGGTCACGGACTTCGACGTCGAGGCTTTCGACATCACGAAAGTACCGGAAGTCGATCTCGAGCAGTGGGCCACCGAGGGACGCGACGGCGGCCTCGGCATCCACCTCGTGAAGCAGATCGCCGACACCATCACCTACGAGTACGAGGACCGGAACAGCATCGTCACGGTCAGGAAGCGCCTGGAGAACTGATGCTCGAGATCAAGGTCGAAGACGGCGGGATCGTGTCCCTGGCCGGGCGATTCGACGCTTCCCAGGCTGCGAACGCACGCGCCGCGCTCGAGCACGTCGAGCGTTCCGTCACGATCGACCTCGCGGATCTGGAGTACATCTCGAGTGCGGGAATCGGCATCCTCATGGGGACGTACCGGAGGCTGCACGCGGCCGGCGACACCATGAAGCTCGTGAACCTGAATCCCCGCATCCGGAACATCTTTCGACTCGCCGGTCTCGATAAGGTGCTCGTCATCGAGTGAGCCTCGCGGCAGAAGCACCCGCCATGAGTACGAGTTTCCCCCATTCTTGTAGGGGTTTCCCGCCTATTGAGATCCGGCCGGTCTTGAGCTACTAGTCAGGGAGCGGCATTCGGCGATACCGTCTCCTGTCTCGCGTGTTTCGCCCTCGGGCCGGATGTCCCCACCTTCAGGGCCCGTCGTCGCCTGGTCGAAGGGCGCCCGGCAACAAAGTCGGGAGGCTCGACCAACTTTCTCGGCGGTCATTTGTAGTTATGTCCGAGCCCACGGATCAAGCGCTCGTCGAAGGAACACTCGATGGTGACGAGCACGCGTTCGAACGGCTCGTCGACCGCTACGAAAGGACCCTCTTTCATGTCGCCTTCCGAATGGTCGGCGACTTCGAGGAGGCGCGGGACGTCACGCAGACGACCTTCGTGAAGGTCTACGAGAAGCTCGACCGTTTCGATCCGCGGTTCAAGTTCTTCAGCTGGCTCTTCAAGATCCTCGTGAACGAGTCACGGAACGCTCTCAAGAAGAGAAGGAATCACGAGCCGCTAGCCGACGATTTGATCTCACCACGGAAGACACCCGACGACGTCGTGCATGAACGGCTACAGGGGGAGATGGTGCAGCGGGCGATCCTCGATCTGTCGATCGAACACCGTCAGGTGATTCTGCTCCGACACTTCGGGGAACTTTCGTACCGGGAAATGAGCTGGGCGCTCGACGTTCCCGAAAGGACCGTGAAGTCGCGTTTGTTCACGGCCCGCCGCCGTCTGTGTGACATTCTGACCGGACTGGGGGTCACCCATTGACCGACGAACAGCTCGAGCTGATTCACCGCGCGATCGACGGAGAGACGACGGCCGAGGAGTCGGGACGGCTCCGCGAGCTGCTCGCGGCCGACGAGGAAGCGCGGCGCTGCCACGACGAGCTCCGCGGTCTCACGCACCGTCTGAAGCACATCGAGCCCGTCGACCCGCCGTCGGATCTGAGAGCGGACATTCTCCGGTCGATCCGCCGAGGCGTGCGCCCGGAACCGGGAGGAACCCGCGTCGGTGCCATTCGACGTCTCGTCGACCTGCTTCGTCCGGGACACGCGTACGCATTCGCGACCGGCCTCGCCGCCGGGATCGTGCTGCTCGCGTTCTTGTCGGCGGATCAAATGCCCGAGCTGGATGAATCGCTCGCGTCCGGAACGCTTCTGCGACCGGCGCCGAGCGGCCACGTCGAGACCCTGGACCGCGTGCAACTCGATTCGGTCGGAGCGCGAGGCCTGGTGGTGGCGCGGCGCGCCAACGGGACCGTGTGGCTCGACATCGACGTCGTCTCGGAGGAGGCCGTCGAGCTCGAACTCGAGCCGGGGGACGGTTCGTGGAGCCCACTCGGTTTCGAGCAATTGCAACCGGGCGCCGACGTGACGATGCTGGCAAACCGTCTCTCGGTCCGTCACCGGGGCGAGAATCACTATCGGATCGCATTCGCGGAGTCGACGTCGCCGATCCGGGTCACGCTTCGCACGAGTCTCGGCGCGAAAGTCGAACGAGTCGTGAATACGACGGGGCCCGAAGGGCCGAACAGTTCCGTTACCCGGAGCGCCACCCCTCCGGGTCCATGACGACGGTTTCTTCAGGAGGAACAACCCAGTAGGTGGAGCAGCGCTACTCTAGCCAGGTTTCAAGAGGGAGGTAACCATGACGAATCCATCGAGCTCCGGTGGCAAGAAGTTTCTGATCGGGGTGGGAATCGTAGCGGTGGCCGGAATCGTGTATTTCTCGGTCAACGGCATCACCACCCCGCAGGAGGGAGCCGAGGGAGCCATCGGTGCGGTCGAACGGTACCGAACGGATCAAATGTCCTCTGAGGACGTCATTCTGAAGGACCCCGAGTTCCAGGCGTGGATGCAGACCGACGAGTTTGACCGGTTGATCAAGGACGAAGCGTTCATCGAGGCTCTGGGCAGCCAGAATTTCGAGGCCGCGTTCGCGAACGAGGCGTTCAAGACGGCCGTGGCCAGCGATGAGTTCCGCGCGCAGCTCGGGAGCTCGTTGCGGTCGCGTGTCTTCGAAAACGAGCAATTCAATGTGGCCCTCGAGGACGCGCAGTTCCGCCAGGCGATCGGCAGCCAGGCCTTCAAGGCCGCGGTCAAGAGCGCGGAGTTCGAGGCCGCGGTCGGCAGCGCGCAGTTCGACCAGGCCGCGCTGGGGAACCTGTTCCGGGGAATCCCGGTCGTTTACGACAACACGCACTTCAATGCGGCTCTCAAGAGCGCTGAGTTCGCGGCCGAACTGGCGACCTTGTACCGGGCGCAGAACGTCGTTTTCGAGAACGTGCATTTCAATGCGGCTTACGAGAGTGGGGCGTTCCGGGCCGCGATGAAGGATCGAGTGTTCCGGGCCGCCGTCGAGAGCTCGGCGCTTGAGGACGCGCTCCACAGCGACTATCTTCGGCAGTCGCTCGGCAACGCCCATTTCCAGGCGGCCGTGGTGAGCAACATTCCCATGGTGGAACACGTCTACGACTGAGATCGGCTTGCACGATGGGACCGGAGAGGAGATGCTCGCAGGAGTGTCTCCTCTCTTTTTTCGCCTCGGGGGCGATCACGACTGATGTTCACCGGACCCTGTTTCCGCTCCACTTCGATGATCGCCGCGCGGGCGGTCACTCTCGGCGTCTGCTTCTTCGCCTCGCCCCCCGCTGCCCGCGCTCAGCTGCAGGCCCTCGAGACGGAGCACCTGCGACTCGTCTACGAGAACGCGACACTCTCCTACCTCGCTCCACACGTGGCTCGGTGCTTCGAGAACTCCCTCCGCTTTCACCGGGAGCTCTTCGACTACGAACCATCCGAGAAGATCACGGTGATTCTGAACGACTTCGCGGACTTTGGACACGCGGCCGCCACCGCGACTCCGCGCAACGCCTTGCTCGTCAGCGTGGCTCCGATGAGTCTCGCGTACGAGACGTACCCATCGAACGAGCGCATGAACACCATGATGAACCACGAGCTCGTTCACATCGCGGCCCTCGATCGCGCCGCCGGCCGCGAGCGATTCTTCCGGGCCTTGTTCCAGGGCAAGGTCCAGGTCACGTCGGATCATCCGGAGACGATCGTCTACTCCTACCTGACGACGCCGCGCCGGGCGTCGCCGCGCTGGTACCACGAAGGCATCGCGGTCTTTCTGGAGACGTGGATGGCCGGGGGGCTCGGCCGCGCCCAGGGACCGTACGACGAGATGGTCTTCCGGTCGATGGTGCGCGACGGAAGTCACTTCTATGATCCGCTCGGGCTCGTCTCCGAAGGAACGAGGACCGACTTTCAGCAGGAAGCGAACTCCTACCTCTACGGAACGAGGTTCCAGAGCTATCTCGTTCACCGCTACTCGCCGGAATCTCTGATCCAGTGGGTCGCTCGGACGGATGACACGAAGTCCCACTATGCCGCGCAATTCAAGCGCGCGTACGGGATGGGACTCGGGGAGGCCTGGAGCGATTGGATCGAATGGGAGCGCCAGTTTCAGGAGGAGAACCTGGCGTCCATCCGCCGGTACCCCACGACGCCGTATCGATCCGTCTCGACACGACCGTTGGGCTCCGTGTCACGGACTCTCTGGGACCCCGAGAACGGAAAACTCTACGCCGCGTTGAATTACCCGGGGAAACTCGCGCATGTCGCGGCGATCTCGGTTGAAGACGGTCGGATCCAGAGCCTCCGCGACGTGAAGGGTCCCGACATGCACACCGTCACGTCGCTCGCGTTCGACCCGGCCGGGGGCACGCTCTTCTACACGACCGACAACACGGCCTGGCGTGACCTCTGCGCGCTCGACCCGGCGACCGGCCGTCACGATATTCTGATGAAAGACGTGCGCGTCGGAGATCTCGCCTTCAACCGGGCCGACGATTCCCTCTGGGGCGTCCGCCACTACAACGGAATCTCCACGCTCGTGCGCATTCCGCCGCCCTATGACGAATGGGATCAGGTCTACTCCTGGCCCTATGGCGAGTTTCTGTACGACATCGATGTCTCGCCGGACGGGAGGTGGCTTTCCACTTCGGTCGGAGAGATCAACGGTCGTCAGAGCCTCCGCGTCCTGGATCTGGAAGCTCTCGCGGCCGGCGACACGACGGCGACGGCGACGTACGCCTTCAGCAACAACGCGATCCCTTCCAACTTCGTCTTCGCTCCCAACGGGCGCTACCTATACGGCAGCTCCTACTTCTCCGGCGTGTCGAATATCTTCCGCTACGACGCAGCCGCGGACTCGATGGATGCGGTCACGAACGGTGAGACCGGGTGGTTCCGCCCGATTCCGATCGGCGGCGACTCGCTCATCGCGTTTCGGTATACGGGTGAGGGCTTCGTTCCCGCCCGGCTGGAGGCACTTCCGCTGGAGGACGTGAGCGCGGTGACCTTCCTCGGCGCTCGAATCGCGTCCGAGCATCAAGCCGTCCGGGAGTGGGTGGCGCCGTCACCGCTGACCGTCGACCTCGAGGCCGCGACCACGTACTCCGGGCCCTACCGGAGCTGGCCCAACATCGGGCTCGCGTCCGCAGTTCCCATCGTGGAGGGGTACAAGGACGTGCCTGCGTACGGTCTGGCGTTCGCGCTCTCCGATCCGGTCTTCATGAACCGGATCGACTTGGCCCTCTCCTACTCACCGGACGGCCGGGTCGGTGACGACGAGCGCGCGCACATCCAGCTCGACTACCATCGATGGAACTTCACGAGCTTCTTCACTCTCAACGATGCCGACTTCTACGACCTGTTCGGTCCCACGAAGAGGAGCCGCAAAGGTTACGCCATCGGAATTCAATACCGGCGAATCCTCCTCTACGACGAACCCCGGCACTGGGACCTCCACTTCGATCTCACCCGCTACTGGGGTTTGGAGCGGCTCCCGAACTACCAGAACGTGATCACTTCGTTCGGGGACATGCTCTCCGGATCCTTGCGCGTCGGGTATCGCAACCTCGGGTTCTCGCTCGGCGCGGTCGACTACGAGAAGGGAGTGCAGGGGAACGTCGCGGCGCACGCGAATTTGGTCGAAGGGATGGTGTTCCCGAGCCTGCAAGGGGACCTGGACCTGGGCTTTCCACTTCCGCTGCACCATTCCTCTCTGTGGCTGCGGGGCTCCGCCGGACTCGCGACCCAGGACCGGGACGAGCCGCTCGCCAACTTCTTCTTCGGAGGCTTCGGAAACAACTGGGTCGATCACCTCGAACCGAAGCGTTATCGAAAGAACTACAGCTTCCCGGGAGCCGAGCTGAACGAGATCGCCGGCACGAACTACGGGAGGCTGCTCGTCGAGTGGAACCTGCCCCCGCTCCGGTTCCGGCGCGTGGGCACAGCCGACTTCTACGCGACGTGGGCCCGGCTCGCCCTGTTCTCGGCCGGACTCCTCACGAACTTGGATCACGAGGAGAGCCGCCGCGAGTTGGCCACGGCCGGCGCCCAGCTGGATATCCGGTTCAAGCTGCTGTCGAACCTGAACATGACGCTGTCCGGCGGATACGCCGTCGCCGTCGAGGACGGCCGGCGGCACGGCGACGAGGTCATGGTCTCCCTCAAGATTCTATGACCGAGCTTCTCCGCATTCCGGTGAGCCTGTTACCGGTTCTCATCTTCCTTTCCGTCCTCGTCGTCCTGGACAGCTACAAGCTCGTGTCGCTTCGGGTGATCGTCCGATCGATCGGCGCAGGCTGCGTCGCCGCCGTCGCGTGCCTGTACCTCAACGGTTGGCTGGTCGGTGTCTTGGACACGAGCCACTCGACGTTCACCCGATACCTCGCGCCACCGATCGAGGAGGCGATGAAGTGCTTGTTCGTCATCTACCTCATCCGAACCCACCGCGTCGGATTCTCCGTCGACGCCGCAATTCACGGGTTCGCGGTCGGCACGGGTTTCGCCCTCGTGGAGAACGCCTATTTCCTCCGGGCGCTCGACGCGTCGAGCATCTTCCTCTGGTTCGTCCGGGGTTTCGGGACCGCGATTCTGCACGGATCGACGACCGCGATCTTCGCCATCCTCTCGAAGACCCTGACCGATCGCCATTCGCCGGCGGCGATCGCGGCCTACCTCCCCGGATTGGGGCTGGCCGCTGGCTTGCACTCGCTCTACAACCACTTCGTCCTCCCTCCCGTGATCGCGACCGCGGCCCTGCTCGCGGTTCTGCCGTTCGTGATCTCTCTGGTCTTCACGCGAAGTGAGAAGGCGACCCGCCGCTGGCTCGGCATGGGGTTCGACGCGGACGTCGAGCTCCTCGAGCTCATCGAGTCGGGCGAAATCCAGGAAAGCCGAATCGGGCGCTACCTGGAATCGCTCCGGAGCCGGTTTCCCCCGGCGGTCGTCGCGGACATGCTCTGCTTTCTGCAGATTCACCACGAGCTGGCCGTGCGCGCGAAGGGGATGCTGATCGCACACGAGGCGGGGTTCGATCTGCCCCCCGGCCCCGGCGTGCGCGCGAACCTGGAGGAGCTCCGCTACCTCGAGAAGTCGATCGGCAAGACCGGGAAGCTCGCGCTCATGCCCTTCCTCGGTACGAAGAGCCGGGATCTGTGGCAGGTGTACATGCTCGGCGAGTCCTGAAACGAGGCGTCACCTATCCTCTCCCTCCCCCCGGCGCAGGAAGACCGCGCGGTTCCCCTCGAAGTCCCCGAACGACTCTTCGTAGCCATCCACCCAGCGCACGCGCACGTCGGTCACTCCCGTCGCGTCTCCGAGACCGAGGTGCACGCGCGGGTCGTTGGCCGCGGCGTAGCTGTAGGCACTCACCGCGTCGCGCCGGACCCGCCGGCTGCCGGTCGTGGCGGTCACCGTCGCGCCCAGGGCATCCCTTCCGCTCCTCTCCAGGACGCGGAACGAGATCCACCCGCCTCGGTCCCTCACGACGTTCTCGAGCATTTGCACGGGGCCGTCCCGGTTGACGACGACCACGTCGACGCCGCCGTCGCCGTCGATGTCGCCGAAAGCCGCCGCCCTCGACGTCAGGATGTGCGCCTGGGCCGTACCACCCGGCGGATCCACCACCGCGAAGCCACCGCCGGCCGTGCCCCGGAACAGCAGGTTCGGCTCCGCGTAGGCATCGTCGACCGATGGCTCCGGCGAAAGCGCCACGCGACCGTTCGCTTGGTAAAGGTCGAGTGATCCGTCGTTGTCGAAGTCGGCGAACCCGACTCCGAAGCGAGTGTGCGGACGGCTGGCCGAGCCCAACCCCCGGACCGCCGTGCGGTCGGAGAAGTACTCTCCGTCGTTGGTGTAGAACGAATCCGATTCGTGGCTGAGATTCACCACGAGGATATCGAGGTCTCCGTCGTCATCCAGGTCCGCGGTCGCCACTCCCATCCCGGCCTTCGCCTTGCCGTGTTCGTCGAGAGCGCAGCCGCGGAGCAGGGCCTCGTCGACGAAACGGCCGTCACCCTGATTCAGCCACAACTGGTTCATCATCGTGTCGTTCGCCACGAACACGTCGATCCGACCGTCGCCGTCGTAGTCACCGCAACCGATTCCCAGACCGTTACCGAACGCCGTGCGTAGCCCGGCCGGCTCGGTGACATCCGTGAACGTTCCGTCTCCTTCGTTCCGGAACAGGACGTCGCCAGCGGGCGCTCCGTAGTTGGTGGGGAGGCAGTAGTCGCGCACGCCGAAATCGTTGTAGCAGTCCATCTCGCTCTCGGGGGTCCAGTTGACGTAGTTGACCACCCAGAGGTCCAGGTCGCCGTCCGCGTCGTGATCGAGGAACGCCGCGCTCGTCCCCCAGGCCGAATGACCGGTTCCCGAGCGATCCGTCACGTCCGTGAACTTCCCGCTGCCGTCGTTCCTCAGGAGCGTGTTGCGGCCGACGTTCGTCACGTAGAGATCTGTGTCGCCGTCGCCGTCGTAGTCTCCCGCGGCCACCCCGACTCCGTACCGGGGGTCCTCCGCCCCGCTCCCCACTGTCACATCCGTGAATCGGAATCCGCCGTCGTTGCGATACAACCGGTTCGGGAGCTCCTCGCCGGGTGCGGAGAAAACGGGTCCCCCCTGAACGAGGTAGAGATCGAGATCGTCGTCGCCGTCCATGTCGAAGAGAGCACACCCGCCGAGGATGATCTCCGGAAACAGAAGGCTCTCCCGGTGCCCGGACCGGCACTGAAAGTCGATGCCGGCAGCGGCCGAGACCTCCTCGAACCAGGGGACAGCGGCGGCGCGCTCCCCCCCTTTCGAAGGCGAGGGATCGCGCCCGCTCTCGCAGGCCGGCAGCGCCATCAGGAGTCCGGCCAGGAAATACCGGAGCCTCATCGGCGACTGCCCTGCGAGCGTTCGAGCTCCTGAATGCGGCGGCGGATCTGGTCGAGCTCGGGAGCGCCGGGGGTCGCCCGCGACGCCTGCCGCAGGGACTCGCGTGCTCCGGCGAGGTCCCCCGCCTCGGCCTGCGCGCGCGCCAGCCAGACGTACGTGCCGATCATTCGAGGATCCTCCTGGAGGACAGCCTCGAAATCCCGAACGGCCTCGCTCCACCGATTCAGCTCGCTCCGCAATGCTCCCGACCAGAAGAGGCTCGTCGTCGATCGGGCATCCAGCCGCCTCGCTGTCTGAAAGGACTCCAGCGCTTCTTCTCTTCGCTCGAGCCGGGCCAGGACCTGGCCCTTCATCACGTGAGCGTGCCCCAACTGCGGATGCGCCTCGACGGCCCGCTCGGCGAGGCCGAGCGCTTCTCCCGGCCGTCCCGTCCCCTCGTAGGCCTGAATCAGGTTGGCCAGCGATACGAAATGACCGGGCCGGTGCCGCAGGGCGGCCTCCAGCACTTCGATCCCCTTCTCGAGCTGACCGGTCTTGCAGTACGCCGCCCCGAGGTTCGAAAGGAGCCCGACGTTGTCGTCGTGCCCGGGGCGAAGCTCCTCGAGAATCCGGATCCCCTGCTCGACGTCGTCTCCCGCCGCGAGCTGGATCGCCCGCGCGAGCTCGACTCCGAATCCGACCCGGTAACGGTCGCGTTCTTCGGTCCAGGGATCCGGCCACTCGGGCTTCGTGGGGTTCACCGCTCTGACGTACGCTTCTCGCGCGAGATCGAGATCCCCGACGCGACGCAGCGCGATCCCGAGAAGGTGATAGACGTACGGCTGATCGCCGACCGTCGTGAGGAGATCTTCGAGGATCTCGATCGCGGCAGGGTCTTCGCCTCGCTGGATGTGCGCCCTCGCGAGCCCGATTCGGCCGGCCACGCTCTCGGGCTCGAGACGGATCGCCGTCCCGTAGCTCTCCTCGGCGTCGTCGGCCCGACCGGCGTCCAGGAGCCAGTCGCCCCGGCGCAAGTGGGCGGGCGCATACTCCGCGTCGAGCTGAAGCACGACGTCCACCGACGACAGAGCGCCGGCAAGATCCCCGTTCGCCGCCTGCATCCGCGCTCGGTGGTAGGACCAGCGGGGTTCCTCCGGCTCGAGCGTAACGGCTTGTCCGAACGCGGACAGCGCGGCGCGCGACATCCCGTTCACCTCGTACGCCAGGCCGAGCCGGGCGCGGGCGCCGGCGTCCTCCGGATTCCGCTCCGCCTCGTCGACGCACTCGCGGATCACTCTCGCGACTTCGGGGTCGACAGCGTCCAGTTCGACGCGCGGAACCGGCCCGACTTCCGCGGCCGGCTCGCGACCGCAGGCCGCGCCGAGCAGCATGACGGCGGCGGCGGCGAGGATTGATCGGGACCGCGACATTGTAGCGCCCATTTGAGTCGTCCACGAACCGACCGGAAAACCATGTGACACGTCGTCCTCGAACCTCATCAGACCGTAACGCATTAACACCCTCTCGACAGCCCTCCGAGGAGAGCGGTCTCGTTCACGTCGCGAGGTCGCGGTCGCCGTGCTATGGTCGGCCGCGGGGCGTCGGGACATCTTGGATGTCGGGGGGACCAGAGGTGGAAGGGAGGCCCTGAGCATGAACGAGAGGGGCAAAGCGGACGATCCCGGCCCGCCAGGTGCGGTCGAGGTTCACCCCTCCGACGGGTCGAGAGCGGCCCTTCGGAAATCCATCGAGACCTTCCGACATTTTCTCATCTGCCTGGACCGCTCCGAGCTCGGCGAGCGTGTCCTCGCCCACGCGGCGTGTCTGGCGGACACGTTCAGCGCCCGCGTGACGCTCCTCCACGTTCTCGAACCGATGCAGGACTCCGGCGGGCCGGCCGACGCGCTGAACTGGGAGATCGGCAGGGTGGAGTCGCGCAGCTACCTCGAGGAGCTGAGCGGGAGGCTGAGAGAGGGCGGCCTCGAGGTCGTCGGGAAACTGGCCCAGGGTCGCGCCGCCGAGCAGATCCTCCAGGAGACCCGGGCGGGCGACATCGACGTGGCGGTGATGGCGTCCCACGGCGCGGGCGGGCTCTCCGATTGGGATCTGTCCAGCACGGTGCACAAGGTGGTGGCGCGGTCCCGCGGATCGGTCCTCGTGGTTCCGGTCGAGCACCCGAGCGCGGGGTACAAGTGCCGGCGCCTGGCCGTTCCCCTGGACGGCTCGCTCCGCGCGGAATGCGTGCTGCCGATCGTGTCGCAGATCGCCGTCTACCAGAAGGCCGAGGTTCTTCTCATCCACGCGGTCCCGGAGATGGAGCACGGCCTGCCGAGGATGAGGACGAGGGAGGACCGGGAGATGGCGCGCCAGCTCGAGGGCCGGCACGAGGAGCTGGCGCACCGCTACCTCGACGACATCCGCGGTCTCCTCGAGCGCAACGGCGCGAGCGTGCGGACGATTCTCCGCCGCGACGGGGATTTCCGGCGCGTGCTGTACGACATCGTCGAGCGGGAGCGGCCCGACCTCTTGGTGCTGGCGGCGCACGGCCGCACGGGCAGCGGCGACGCCCCCTTCGGCAAGGTCGCGATGGAATGCATCCACCGCCCGCCGGCTCCTCTCCTGGTGATCCAGGATCTCTCGCCCGAGGAGGTCGATCGGTGCCTCCGGCGGGAGCGCGGGTCCGCGCGCCCGCGCGAGTCGCGGCTGTGGCACGAGGAAACCCTCTGACGGTGGCCGGTGACGCTCTGCGCGTCCTGAGCGCGCTCCCCGCGGCAGAGACCTTCTTCAAACGTCTCGGGGGCCGCCTCGGCTCGGCGGAGCTCGAGGCGGGCGAGCCCCTGACCCGGGCGGCCGAGTGGTTCCTGGACAACCGGCACATCGTTCTCCGGACCGTGCGCCAGGTTCGGAAGGACATGCCGCCGGGCTTCTACCGGCGACTCCCGGCCGGAAGGAGCGGTCCCCTCCGGGTCTGGTCGCTCGCCTGGGAGTATCTGGACTCCGTCGACTTCGAGCCCGATGCGGACTCGCTCGCCCGGTTCGTTCGGGGGAGCGAGGACCGCCGGCCCCTGGGCACGGCCGAGCTCTGGGCCGTGCCGCCGATGCTCCGGGCCGCTGCGCTGCAGAGGCTGGCCGCGGCCCTATGCCGGTTGGTTCCCGAGGAGGAGAACCCGTTTCCGCCTCCTCCGGTCGACTCCGTGCAGAACGAGGCCGACGCGGTCGCCCACTGCGTCCGCACGTTCCGGACGCTCGACGAGATCCGATGGGCGGATTTCTTCGAGCAGACGAGCCTCGTGGAGGAGGCGCTTCGAGAGGATCCCGGCGGCGTCTACGCGGCAATGGACTTCGACACCCGCGACCGCTGTCGCGGGACGGTCGAGCGCATCGCCTGGCGCACGGGGCTCGCAGAGACGGTGATCGCGCAGAGAGCTCTGGAGTGGGCAGGGCGCGAGTCCGATCCGTCGTCGCGGCGTGCGCACGTCGGCTACTGGCTGCTCGACGCGGGGCAGCGGGAGTTCGAGCGTTCCTTCGCGTATCGTCCGCGGTGGCGGGAGCGGATTCGGCGCGCGTTGCTCAACCGTCCCATGTGGACCTACACCACGAGCATGGTGGGCGCCACGCTGGCCCTGTGGGCCATCCCGATCGCGTGGCTGGTGTCACTGGGAACCGGCGCCGCGCTCTTGACCCTCGGCGCGACTGTCACGCTGATCCCCGCCTCGATGCTGGCGACGAGCCTCGTCCAGTGGGTGCTCTCGCTGGTGATCCCGCCGCGCGTCCTTCCCAAGCTGGACTTCGAGAAGGCCATCCCGGAGCGGGCCCGTACCGTCGTGATCATCCCCACGCTCCTGGGCAGCGAAGACGAGGTCCGCTCGCTCGTCCGCCGGCTCGAGAGACACTATCTCGGCAATCCCCAGGACCGGCTGGACTTCGTCCTGCTCGGGGACTTCCTGGACGCACCGAGCGAGGTCGGGCCGGAGGACGACGGAATCGCGCGCGTCGCCCGCGAGGAGATCCGCGCGCTGAACGAGAAGCACGGCTCGGCGGACCGGAGTCCCTTCCACTACATGCACCGCAAGCGCCTCTGGAACCCGTCCGAGGGATGCTGGATGGGCTGGGAGCGCAAGCGGGGGAAGGTAGAGGAGTTCAACCGTCTTCTCCTGGGAGCGAACGACACCTCGTTCGACGTGCAGGTCGGCGATGTCGCGGCTCTCCGCCGGGCGCGCTTCGTCATCACACTCGACAGCGACACGGTGCTGCCGCCCGGACTGGCGGCTCGCCTCGCGGGAACGCTCGCGCACCCGCTGAACCTTCCGGAGATCGATCCCGCGACCGGACAGGTGATCGCCGGCTACACCATCATCCAGCCGCGGGTGGATGTGGCTCCGCGCTCCGGAGGACGAAGCAAATTCTCGGGGATCTTCTCCGGCGACGCGACGATCGACATCTACACGCGAGCGGTCTCGGACATCTATCAGGACTTGTTCGGGGCCGGCGTTTACGTGGGCAAGGGGATCTACGATCTGAAGGGCTTCGACCGGAGCCTCGTGGGACGTATGCCCGAGAACGCGCTCCTCAGTCACGACCTCTTCGAGGGAATCCACGGGCGGGTCGCGCTCGCCAGCGACCTGGTCCTCTACGAGGACTACCCGTCGACCTACTTGGCCTACACGCGACGGCTGCACCGTTGGATCCGGGGAGACTGGCAGCTTCTGCCCTGGTTCTTCTCCAGGGTTCGAGCGCCCGCCGGGGGCACTCTGCCGAACCGCTTTCGTCCCATCGATCAGTGGAAGCTCATCGACAATCTACGACGCAGTCTCTTCGTCCCGAGCCTGCTGCTTCTGGTGACGGCCGGCTGGTTGCTGCTGCCCGGCGAGGCCTGGCTCTGGACGGGGATGGCTCTCATCGCTCCCTCCGGACAGCTTCTGATCGGGATCCTCGGGGGACTGACCCGTGGCCTCGTCCGCGCCCGCCGGCGCCGCGCGATCCGCCAGTGGAGCGAGGTACGAGGCGGCTTCCGACGGTGGCTGATGTTCTGGGCGTTCGTCCCGCACGAGGCCTGGACGGCAACGGACGCGATCGTGCGGACCCTGCACCGCATCCTGATCAGTCGCCGCCGCCTTCTCGAGTGGCGCACCGCCGCGCACACCGCTCGTCTTCTCGAGACGGGAAGCGGGATGCTCCGCGAGTGGGGCGAGATGCCCGCCGGCGTCGTCTGCGCGACTTTCCTGGCCGCGCTCGTTCTCCTATTCCGGCCGGAAGTGCTCCCCGTCGCCGCCCCGCTTCTGGCTCTCTGGCTCGCGTCGCCCGCGATCGCCGGCTGGATCAGCCGCGAGGTGGTGCCTCCGCGGGAGTCGCCCGACCCGACACAGCTGACCGCGCTGCGGAGGCTCGCGCGG
>JALGZO010000691.1 GCA_025774865.1 bacterium
CGTGAATCGCTCGTCCCGTAACGTGGCCGCGAGCGCCTTGGTGCAGACGGCGCGGCTGGCTCTGCGCCGCGGCCAACGGCAGAAGGCAATCGAGTCCTGTGAGCGCGCGCTCGAGTTCTCGCCGGAGCACCCCGAGGCGCTGGCCGTTCTCGCGAACGTGCACCTGGCCGGGGGGAATCAGGGGCGAGCGATCGTCCTGTACGAGCGAATCCTGGCGCGCCACCCAGATCTGCTCACGGTTCGGCTGAACCTGGCTCGCGCGTTCTTGCGGCAGGATCGCCTCGACGACGCAGAGCGGGTGCTCCGAGAGGCGCCGCGAGGCGGCGCGGAGAGCGTCCTCGTGCTCAACAATCTCGGGACGATCGCGGCCGGTCGCGAGGATTACGAGGTGGCGGTGGAGACCTTTCGCCGCGCGATCGACCGCCAACCGGACTATGTAGACGCCCGTCTCAACCTCGCCCTCTCGTTGCTCAAGCTGAACGAGGTCGACGCCGCCGTCGCGGAGCTGACCGAGATCCTCGCCATCGATCCGAACGACCGACGCGCCCGCCAGAGCCTCGCCGCGATCACGCGAGCGAGGAAGGGCGATTCCGATCCCGAAATCCCGTAGCAAGCGCAGCTTCCCTCATCTCTCCCCAATCTCGGACCCTTTTGGAATTCGTTGGATCCCGCTGGAGACGGTGGGATGGTGTTGCAATGATTTGCAAATCATGACACGCAAAGACATGCAGCAGAGACCGACATAATCCGACATTTCTCGCAAAGATCCGCTGAAACTATTGAATGCGCAGCTATCGCCTCGTTAAGCTGAAGATCTGAAACGAAACAACTCTAATTCCACAGCGAGCTAAAGCAACCATGCCTTCTGCAACTCGACTCTCGCGTCCCTTCGGAAAGCCCTCGAACACGATCCTGGTGGTCCTCCTCGCGGCGACTCTCTCTCCCAGCTCGTCGTGGGCGCAGGGGGAGCCGGTCACGTTCTCCGCTACCGGCGACTATCCGTACGGAAGCAGCGAGCTCGCGGACCTGCAGGAGCACATGACTCTTCACAACCAATACAGCCCCGCGGACCTGTTCGTGCACGTGGGGGACATCAACGCGGGCAGCGAGACGTGCCGGGAGTCGCGGGCGATCGACGTGGCCGACGCGGTGAAGACGCTCGCCGTTCCGGCGTTCGTCCTCGTGGGCGACAACGAGTGGACCGACTGCTCGAACCCTGATCAGGCGTGGTTGTGGTACGAGGAGCACCTCTCCGACCTCGATGCGTTCTTCTGCTACCCGTGGGTGCTGGAGCGACAGGCGGTCCGAAACGAGAACTGGGCATTCGTGCACAAGGGCGTGCTGTTCGCCGGCATCAACATTCCGAACGGGGACGGCGGCAACAAGAACGAGCGCCTCCAGGACGACGCGGACTGGGTAGATTTCCAGATGGTGGACAAGAAGAGCCAGGTGCGCGCCGCCGTCGTCTTCGGTCACACCGGACCGGGCGGATCGCACGACCTGTTCTTCGATCAGTTCGAGAATTCGTCGGCGACGTTCGGCAAGCCGGTGCTTTACGTGATGGGGGACAAGCACAGCTGGAAGTACGACAATCCGTTCTCCGAGTCGAACATGAGGCGGATCATCGTGGAGCGGGGCGGAACGGAGCAGCCCGTCCAGATCACCGTCACCATGGCGTCGAGCACTCCCTGGGACATCGTTCGCGATCCGTGGCAGGGAAGTCCGCCGGAGTTCAACCACGAGCCGTGCGTGGACGTGGGCGACGATCGGAGCGTCGACGTCGCGGATGTCCTCCCCATCGCGGCGTTCGTTCAGGACGACGGATCGACGTCCGTCACCTGGACGAAGGAAAGCGGCCCCGGCAACGTCTCGTTCGGGAACGCGAGCCAGGAGGCGACGACCGCTCAGTTCAGCGATCCCGGGACTTACGAGCTCCGCTGTACGGCCGACGACGGCCCGAACCAGTCCTTCGACGAGCTGGTCGTCGACGTGACGGGTTCCGGCGGCAATCAGATCTTCCTCACGATCACGGATGTGAGCCTCGACGAAGGGGACAGCGGGACCGTCGATGCCGTCTTCGACGTCGTTCGCTCGGGCCCGGGCTCCGGATCCGTCTCGGTGAGCTACGCGACCGCGGATTCTTCGGCCCAGTCGGGATCCGACTACTCACAGCGGAACGGCACGCTCGACTTCAGTAGCAGCACCACTTCGCGGACGATCGCGGTGCCGGTGCAGGGAGACGGAATTCTCGAGCCGGACGAGGTCTTCTTCGTGAACCTCTTCGGGGCGACGAACGGCGCGATCATCACGAAGTCTCAAGGCCGCGGCACGATTCGGAACGACGACGCGCCCCCGCCGAACGATCCGCCGCTCGCGATGGACGATTCGTACGCGGTGAGTGAGGATGGCCTTCTCGACGTGAGCGCGCCGGGTGTGCTCGGCAACGACGACGATCCGGAAGGCCAGTCTCTGACCGCTTCGGTCGTGGCATCGCCGACGAACGGCTCTCTGAGCCTGGCCGGCGACGGATCGTTCACCTACACGCCGTCGCCGGACTTCTTCGGGCCGGACGGCTTCACCTACGAAGCGGCGGACGGGTTCGGCGGGTTCGACACTGCGTCGGTCGCGATCGACGTTCAATCGGTGAACGATCCCCCGGTGGCGCTGGGAGACGCGTTCGGCACCGGTCTCGACGAGACGCTGTTCGTGCCGGCGCCGGGCGTGCTCGGCAACGACACGGATATCGACGACGCGTCGCTCTTCGCGACGCTCGTCACGGGCCCCTCGAACGGAGCCCTGAACCTCGCCGCGGACGGTTCCTTCACGTTCGATCCGGACCCGGGCTTCTTCGGCGCCGACAGCTTCTCGTACCAGGCGGACGACGGGAGCGCCACGAGCGCCGCCGCCGTCGTGACGATCGGCGTGGGGACACCCGTGGAGACGGCGTTCCTCCCGGTCGAGGACACGTACGTCAAGGTCTCGAGTTCGACCACGAGCTACGGTGCGAGCGATATCCTGAGATTCCGCGGCGGAGGGTCTGCGTACAACGCCCACGTGAAGTTCGATCTCACGGGCGTCGGTGCGGTCACCTCGGCGCGGCTCCGTTTCTACGTCACCGACGCCGGCACCGACGGAGTCTGCCACCTCACCGGCAACAACTACGCCGGGACGAATACGCCGTGGCGGGAGGAGGATCTTCATTACGGTAACGCACCGGCGTTCGACCCAGCCAACGTGTCGTTCAACGTATCGCCCGCCGGCACCTGGCTCGAGCTCGACGTGACGTCGATGGTCACCGGGGGCGGGATCTACAGCTTCGGGTTCAGCGGAGACGTCGGCAACAGCACGAGACTCAGCTCGAAGGAGGGCGCCAACCCGCCCGAGCTCGTGGTCATGGCGTACGCCGGCGGTCCCGTGTCCGAGCCCGACATTGCGGTCATTCCGTCGAGCCACGACTACGGCAGCGTGACGACAGGGAGCAGCGCGTCGCACACGTTCTGGATCGCGAACGTCGGAAACGCGGACCTGAACGTGACCTCGACGACTCTCACGGGAAGTGATGCGACGGAGTTCGCGATCGACAGCGGCGGAGGAAGCTTCACGGTCGCACCGGGCGACTCGCACGGGATCGACGTGAGCTTCACCCCGGCGAGCCTGGGGGGGAAGTCCGCGAGTCTTCAGCTCGCGAGCGACGACCCGGACGAGAATCCGCTTTCGGTGCCCTTGCAAGGAACCGGGGTCGCCCTGCCGATCCCGGACATCGCGGCGACACCTTCGAGCGGAAACTTCGGGGACGTGATTCTCGGGTCGAGCTCGTCGCGGACGTTCGTCCTCACGAACGACGGCGGTGCCGACTTGAACGTGACGTCGATCGGCCTCACCGGCGCCGACGCGACGGAGTTCGCGATCGACGCCGGAGGAGGCAGCTTCACGCTGTCCCCGGGTGAATCGCGCCAGGTCGACGTGAGCTTCCATCCGGTCTCACTGGGCGCAAAGACGGCGAGCTTGCGCGTCCAGAGCAACGATCCGGACGAGAATCCATTCGACGTGCCGATGACGGGCACCGGCGTGGAAGTCCCGGTCGGCGGCGGTGACGTCGCCTTCGACGGCTCCGTGATCGGCGGCTCGCTCGCCAGCGGCACCGTGACCAGCGATCCGCTTCCGGGTCCCGCCGCAGGAAGTCCGAACGACCTCTATCTCGTCGCGGTCAGCAGCAAGCCGTTCGAGGTGGTGTCGAGCGTCGACGGACTCGGGCTCACGTGGACGCTTGTTCGAGAGCAGTGTGGCGCGCGCGAGCAGACGGGGATGAGCGTGTTCCGGGCGATGGGTCCCGCGCCGAGCGGCGCCGTGACCGCGACGTTCGCGAGCGCGCCGGGCGCGGCGGCGATCTCCGTCACCCGGTACACCGGAGCCGATGCCATGGCGCCGATCGGTGTGATCGTCGCTGGAAACACCCAGGGGGTGGACGGTAGCTGCAACGGCGGAACCGACCAGGTCTCGTACGACCTGCCGATTTCGACGACGGCGCCCGGAGCGATGATCGTGAGCTCGGTGGGGCTGCGCCGCCGGGCACATGAGCCGGGGCCGGGC
>JALGZO010000692.1 GCA_025774865.1 bacterium
CGTGGATTTCGGTGATGTGTCCTTCTGGTACCGCGTCTCCTCGCAGGCGAACTTCGACTATCTGCGCTTCTACATCGACGACATCCAGCAGGGCGCGTGGTCGGGCAACGTGCCGTGGACGCAAGCGACCCACCCGGTGACCAACGGCACGCACACGTTCCGCTGGATGTACTCGAAGGACGGCTCGGCGGACGTCGGGTCGGACGCCGCGTGGGTGGACTTCATCGAGTTTCCGGAGATCGGGCCCGCGGCCTTCCCCGAGATCGAGGTCGTGCCGGCAAACCTGGAGCAGGTTTTGCCTCCGGGCGGCGCGGCTCAAGAGGCCCTGACCATCATGAACACCGGGGAGGGCGTGCTGGTCTACTCGGTGTCCATCCTCGAAGAGCCGGTCTCCGCGCTTCGGTCCGGGGAACCGCCTGTCGATTGGTCGCGGGCGGCGGACCCGGATCTTCCGAAGGGGGCCGAAGATCCACGTCCCGGAGAGTCGCCGCTCGCCGGCAGCGGGGGACCGGACGGCTGGGGTTACCGGTGGATCGACAGCGACGAGTCCGGCGGACCAGCCTACGAATGGGTGGAGATCAGCGGCGTGGGCTCGGCTCACTCGCTCGGCGACGACGAGCTCACCTCGGCCATTGCGATCGGCTTCCCGTTCTCGTACTACGGAAACTCGTACACGACGGTGAAGGCCTGCTCCAACGGGTTCCTCACGTTCACCGACACGGACGATGAGTACCTGAACGAGTCCATTCCGAACTCGACCAGTCCGAACGACATCCTGGCGGTCTACTGGGACGACCTGAATCCCGAGACAGGCGGGGCCGTGTATTCGTACGTGGACAGCTCGAACCAGCGGTTCATCGTTCAATGGGACGCAGTGCGGCACTACTACGACGGCAATCCGCAGACGTTCCAGCTGATTCTCCATGAGGATGGCACCATCATCTACCAGTACCACACTGTGTCCGAGGCGACGGACTGTACCGTAGGAATCGAGAGTCCGGCGGGAACGGACGGGCTCCAGATCGTCTTCAACGGTGCCTACCTCCACGACGAGCTCGCCGTCCGCATCTCGGACGCTTCCCCGGTACCCTGGCTGTCGGTCGCGCCGCTCGCGGGCGTGGTAGATCCGATGAGCGAGGTGGATCTGACCGTGTCCTACGATGCAGCCGGGCTCTCTGACGGTATGTACAGTGCGATCCTCGAGCTCGCCTCGAACGATCAAGACGAGCCGACCATCGATGTTCCGGTGACGCTGACCGTCTCCTCGGATCCGACCGGCGTGGGCGACACCATCGTGCCGGCGAGCTTCGCCCTCGGGCGGCCGCGACCGAACCCATTCGGCGCGTCGACCTCGATCGGCTACGCGGTCCCGGCCGGCGGGGCCCAGGTCTCGATCGACGTGTTCGACGTGAGCGGCCGGCTTGTCCGACGTCTCGCGAGCGGACCGAGGCCCGCGGGTCGATGGGTCGTGGCCTGGGACGGTCGCGACGCGGCCGGCCGGCGCGCGGCCGCGGGAGTGTATTTCTACCGGATGGAAGCCGGCGAGTTCTCCGAGGTTCGCAAGGTGACTCTTCTGAGGTGAGTGGCGCGGGCTTCGTGGTGTTGTGCGATTCGATCTCTCGGGCCCGGCGAGCGTTCTGTTCGCGACCGAGTGGCCAGCTAGGCTTTCTGCCGGTCGGGTTGGTAGAGGGAAACGACCCGCGCGATCTGGACCGCTACGAAGATGACGCCCGTGACCGACTCCATCATCGCGAGGGACTTGGCCTTCGCCGTCACGGGCAGCACGTCGCCGTAGCCGAGCGTCGTGAGGGTGACGTAGCTGAAGTAAAGGAAGTCGACGACCCCCCCGTTCCCCGCGTTAGCGGCCTCAAAAGAGCCCGGCTGGAGCTCGTTCAGCAGCACGTAGGCGTGCGCCCATACGATCCCGAGCAGCAAATAGGCGCAGAGCGATCCGTAGATCGTGTCCCGGGTGACCTGCTCCGCCCGGAGCACCTGGGCGAGTAGCACGACCGCCGCGTAGAGGAACAGTGTGGTCCCGAGTCCCGCCGCCAGCACCGCCCAGAGTTCCGCGTCCGTGAAACGCGCGGTCCAGAGAACGACCAGATACGGAATCCCCAGGGCGAGACCGGCCCACGACTGGAGCCGGGTCCGTCCGCAGGCCCAGATCGCCGTGATCATGATGCCGGTGAAGAAGAGCCCCTGCAGGATTCGGTTGATCGGGCCGTCGGCGATGTATGGGTGCAAAAGGAGCAGCGCGAGGATCGCGGCGAGCAGGGAAGAGAAGCGGAAACGGCTGGGACGGAGTGACATGGGACCCGATCGTGTCATCGAAGCGGAGGACGCGCAAACCAAAAACTGCGCGGGTCCCGGACTAGGGCGACGCGTCTTCCGGCGGTTTGAGCTCCGTCCCGATCGCGACCCCCGGAAAGCCGACGTTTCGTACGAGATCGAGAAGCTTCACGACCTCGGCGTGACGCACGTCTTCTTCCGCCTTGATGACGACCTCGACCGCGGGATCTTCTTCCAGTACCGCGCGGAGGCGGGGTGCGAGTTGACGGGGATCGACGCGCTGGTCGTCGATGAACAGGCGCTCGTCGTCGGTGACGACGATTTCGATCTGGTGCCGCTCGGGATCCGGCAAATGCGGCGCCGCGGTCGAGGAATCGGGGAGTCGGAGCTCCAGCTCACCGGCTCGCTTGAACGTGCTGGTCAGCGTGAAGAAGATGATGAGGAGAAACAGGACGTCGATGAGCGGCGTCACGTTGAGCGTCACCTGGGGCTTGCCCTTCCGGTCGTGGAAGGCGAGCTCGCTCACGACGCGGCTTCCGTGGGAGCGTCCGGGCGAAGCCGCGCGACGAGTTGGCTCGCGTGCGCTTCGATTTCCGTGATCCTCGCTTCCGCCTTCGCGGCGAGCAGGTTGTATGCAACCAGCGTCGGGATGCCGATGGCGAGTCCGACCGCGGTGGTGGTCATCGCCTCGCTGATCCCGCCGGAAAGGGCGTTCGGATCGCCGAGGCCGGAGAGCGAGATCGCTCCGAACATCCGGATCATCCCGAAGACCGTTCCCAGGAGACCCAAGAGTGGCGCCGCTTGCGCGATCGTCTGGAGCCAGACGAGATGCTTTTCCAAGAGCACGCTCTTCTGACGACCGGCGTCGAGCAGGGCATCGCGAATGATGTTCCACGGTTCCGTGGCGTGCTCGAGTCCCGCCCGCACGATGTCGGCGAAGACTCCGGGGTTACGCCGGCACACGTCGATTGCCACGCTCATGTCGCGCCCGTGCTGCACCGCACGAGCGACCTCGATGATCTCGCGCGGAAGTACTCGGCTGCGCCGCAGCGAAATCAGGCGTTCGACGGTGATCGTCGAGGCCAGCAGGCTGCACAATCCGAGCGGCCAGATGAGAGGGCCCGCGCTCTGGAGGAACTCGGTCATGAACTCTCCTTCGGAATTGGCGACCGCCGCTCGGGGCGGCGCTCAGGGTTTCAGGCGCGGATATGCGAAACGGATCTGCACGATGAGACTCTCGTCGGGAAAGTGGCTCGGGAGCGAACGGTACGGCGCCGCGCCTTCGAGCGCGAAAACCGCGGCCGTCGTGAGCGAACGATGTCCGACGTCCTCGCCCACGACGTCGATCCGGCGCACGGTGCCGTCCCGTAGCACCTCGAGCTCGATCTCGGTCCACCCGTCGATCAGCCCCATGTAGTAGGCGGATGGGGCGCGCCACCGACGAAGCACCGCTCGCCGGAAGGACTTCACCCACGGGGCGAACTCCCACTCCGTCGTGCTCAGGCTGATGTCTCCGGAGAGTACGGCGTTGCCCTTCTTGTGGGACATCTCTTCCTGAAAGATATCGCTGATCCCTGGCGGCTTCGGGCTCGATCTCGCCTGGGAGCGCGTGATTCGCTCGGAGATCGTCCCCAGGAGCGACGTCCTCGGCACGTTCGTCGGTTCGGGTGTGGTTTCCGGCTCCGGGGTCGCGGGCTCCGGCTCCGGCTCGCCGCTATCCATGCGGACGTGCGGAGCCTCCGAGCTCCCTTCGAGTCGTGGCATATCGTCGGGGCTCCCGCCCGGCGCCCGGTCTCGCGCTCGACTGTCGACGTTCGAGAGCAGGTCGGAGTCCTCGGGCGGCTCGTCGGCACGGTCCTCGGGCAACTCCGTGAACATCTTGGGACGTTCCCGGGAGAATACCACCTGGATCAGCTCCGGCTCCTGCGGCGCGAGACTGGAGGGGTCGAGCACCCGCAGCGCGCGCGCCACCCAGGCGGCACCGAGGTGCAGCAGCAGGGCGACAAGAGTCGCGAAGGTCCAGATCCGGCGATTCGGCCGCTCCCCCGGAATCAACGCCGGCGGTCCGCAGCTTTGACGACGATCATTCGGAACTCCCCAAAGGAACGTATGACGCAGCTTTTCTCGAACCCCGGGGCAGGTCAAGAGGTTCGACCAGTTCAGCGCTTCACGAGCTGTTCGAGACGGGGAGTCAGGACGCGGGAAGAAGCGCAGTCCGCCACGCAGTCGGAGCCGGAGCGAAACTCGTCCGCCCCGGCTCGATTGTCAGCGGCGGCCTCACCGGGGCCACAGCA
>JALGZO010000693.1 GCA_025774865.1 bacterium
AGGAAAGGCCCCCGGAGCCAACGCCCCGGCCGAAGTCGGGTGGCTCTTTTGCCCGCCGAAGGCGGCGGGTCGCGCGGGGCACCAAGAAGCGCTGATCGAACGAGCCCCTTCCGAGGGGCTCGTTTCGCTTCCGTCCCGTCAACCGGGCCACGGACCCAAAAACGGGCCCCACATCCCTGCGCGCGCCCTCCGCGCGGATTCCCGGTCAAGTCGCGGCTTCCCAGAGCCGATCCTTTGCCAAGATTGGGCGGCTTTTGCCGCCCGGCGCTGACTCTGGGATCGGTGATGAGAGGTTCATTGGAGATCATGGTCGAGCCCGAGGGGGGAACCGGCCCGTCGTTCGAGGAAGACCTCGCGTACCTCCTGCTGTTCAGCGAGGCGCTCCTCGACCTTGTCCCCGACGGCGTCGCGGTGCTCGACGATCGCCTGCGCGTTCGCAACGCGAACCGCGCTTTCGTGAAATTGCTCGGGCTCGGCACGATCGAGGCGGCGCGTGGTGTCTGTCTGAGCGACGAGCCACTCTTTCGCGCGACCGTCTTCGAGCGCGAGGATCGGCCGCTCGGCGACGTGCTCGCCGCGAGCTTCGAGTCGGATATCGGTCTTACCGTCGAAGTCCCGGTTCCCGACGGGGTGCGTTCCGCGCAGACGTGGTCCGTACGCGCCGCCCCGTGGGACACGGAACATCCGAGCTTCCGGCGCATTCTGCTTTGCGTCAGACGCTCGGACCCGGCCGCCCGCATCGCGTCGCCGACCGGAGTCCGGGAGGACGCCGCGCCCCATCCGTTCACGGTCACCGGCTGGACCCAGGAGGTCCTCGAGCTGCTCCCCGTCGGGGTCTGCGTGCTCGACCCGTCGCACCGGGTCCGCGCTCTGAACGGCTGGCTGGAGGGCGTGCTCAGTCGTCCCGTGAGCCTGGAGGACTGTGCCGACCGTCACCTCTTCGCGCTGTTCCCCGAACTGCGGAGTCAGGAGCTCACGGATCTCCTCGGCGAAGCCCGACACCGACCGGACTGGGTCCAGTCCCCGGTTCCCGTGGTGTCCGCGTCAGGCGCCGATCTGACCCTCGACGCGCAAGTCCGCGCGTTCATCGCTGGTGACGGCGAGGTGTCGGAGATCCTCGTCATCTTTCGCGACGGAGCACGGGCGTCTCTTCTTGAGCCGTCGGAGCCTCCACCGCCGGACGCCCCACCTCCGCCCGGCGGAGGCGATGCGGGCTGGGAGGGCCCACCGGGCTCGGGCGGCGGCGGCGGTCCGGGCGACGAATACCCTGAGCCGCCCTCGGGCTGGGAACCTCCCGACGAAGGAAACGTGCCGGTTCGACCCGAGGACATCGTGGCGCCGGGCAACCTCAGTCGGTTTCCGCACGCAGCGACGAGCCGCATCCTGATCGTCGAGGCGGATCCGTGGACCCGCATGGTCATCTCCGTCTCGCTCCGGCAGGCGGGCTTCGAGGATCTGAGTCTCGCGGAGACTCGAGCGGCGGCGCTCGAGACCCTCGATCCGGCCGCGCTCGCGCTCATGATCGTGGGATGGGACCGTGATCCGGAGGACGCCCGGGACTTTTGTCTCCGGGTGGCCGGAACCGCGCCCGGCGTCCCCATTCTCGGCGTGACCGAACACGGTCCCGACGAGGCGCGAGAGTTTGGCCGGGGGCTTCCGCTGCTCGGATTCCTCCCCGGTCCCGTGCTGAGCGACGATCTCCGACAGGTCGTCGCGGGTGTCCTGCGGACTCCCGAGCCCGCCGAACCCAGCGAGCCGGTTCGTCGCCCGCCGCGGACCCTCAGTCTCGTGATCCTCGGGGCCGGGAAGGACGAAGTCTCCGTGTTGCGGCACTTGTACCGCGTGCAGAGGATCGACATTCGGATGGTGTGGGACTCCGACCCCGACGCATTCGGGATCTCGCTCGCGAAGAACCTCGGTATTCCCACGATCACCGGCGGCTTGACGCTGGGACTGGAGTCGCCGCCCGACGCCGTCGTCCTCGCCCGCGACGGCTTGGAGCCCCGTCTCACCAACCTGGGTCTCGATACCTGCCCCCGGATCACCCGTGGCGAATTGGAGTTGTTTCTTGTGGATCCCGAATCGTTCCTGGGAACCGAGCGGGGTTCGGAGCCGGTGAGCGGTCCCGAGTCTTCCCCGACCATGCAGGCCGCTGCCGCGCCGACGTACACCCCCGAGCCCGAGCCTCCGGCGCCCCTTCCGGCGAGGGAGCCGGCCCGGGAGACGCCGACGCCGATGGCCGTGGACGAACTGGTGGCCGGAGCCCCCGAGATGAACGCGCTCCTCGGGGCTCTGGACCTTCTGATGGACTTCGAGCGCCTCTGCGCGCGGGTCGTCGAGATCGCGATCGAGTCGGTCGACGGCAGCTCCGGCAGCCTCATGCTCGTGAGCGAGAACGGCCGGTATCTGCGCATCGCGGCGTCATCGGGCCTGTCGGAAATGGTCGTGCGGAACACGCGAGTGCCGCTCGGCGAGGGGGTCGCCGGGAGTGTGGCCGAGCAGGGGATGCCGCTCCTTCTCACCGGAGCGCTCGGCGAGGACGACTTCTTCCCGGGCAAAGAGAAACGACCGGAGATCGTTTCCGCGCTCACGATACCGGTCTTCGCGGACCAGCGAATCATCGGCGTGATCAACGTGAACGCGCGACCCGCGGGACCACCGTTCGACGAAGATCACCTCTCGCGACTGTCGGAACTCGGCCAGCGCGTCGGCGACGCCCTCGAGCGATCCCGCCAGCTTCGGTTGATGCGCGGGCGTACCTTCGAGACGTCGGTCCGCGCCGAGATCGAGTCGCTCGCGGCGACGGGCGACGATCTTTTGAGCCGGTTCCGGCGCATCGCGAGCCGCGTGGTGGATCTGCTCGAAGTGGACACTTGCGTCATCTACCTGTACGACGTGAAGCGCCGGGAGCTCTCGATGCACGCGGTCGCCGGGATCTCGACCGCCTCGATGGACGCGGTCACCGTGCCTGTCGACACCGGGCTCGCGGGCTGGGTGGCCGGGAATCTCCGGCCGCTCCTGCTCCAGAGCGCTCCCGGGTTCGCGCCGGGTCATGACGTGCCGTTCGCCCTGGCCGTCCCCATCCGCTATCAGACCGAGTTCGTGGGCGTGCTATCGGTCGAATGCACCCGCGGCGCCGCCGCCGACGAGGAGCGGGTCCCCATCTTCGAAGTGGTCGCATCCGTGATCGGCCAGGCGATCGGCGAGTCGCGGGACCGCGTGGATTCCGAGAGGAAGATGACGATGCTGTCCGCTCTCAGCGAGCTGGGGCCGGCGTTCGCCTCGACGTTGGAGCGCGGGAGCCTCGCCCGACTCGTCACGTTCTCGGCCACCACGCTGCTCGGATCCGACGTGTCGACGATTCGACTACTCGTTCCCGGAGGCACCCCCGGTGCGACCGATTTGGGCGCGTACGAACTGCTCGCGGCGCACGGGGCTTCGGCGGGTCCGAACGAACCGATCGGGGAGCTCGAGCAGAGAATCGCGCGAGAGGTCATCGCGACGAACCGAACCGTTCGCGAGAGCAATCTACGCGAAGTAGAGATCGAGCCTTTCCTCACGCGTTCCAACGTCGCAGCCGCCCTCGGCGTGCCGATGCTCACAGAAGACAGGCTGGTCGGCGTGCTGATGTTCTTCCGCGTCAAGGACTCGAAGGGCCGCGATGTCCGGTTTCGCGAATCGGAGATCGAGATCGGAACGCGGCTCGGCGACTATGCCGCCGCCGCCGCCACGAGATTCGTCTTCTTGGACCGGGGTCGAACGCCGGCGGAGGGTGGGGCTTAGCGAATGGAACCGACACTGCAGAAGATCGAGAGACTCATCGCCGAGATCGGGGGGGCTCCGCTGGACGACGAGGCCACCCTCGCCCGCGTGCAGCGGGCGCTGACCGAGGTCGGCACGCGGCTTCGTGAGCGCGCCCGGGAGGCGCCGAACGACCTCCCACCGCCCGGTCCCCCCCTCGATCGTGCGGACCGTCTGGCCGACGAAGCCAAGCGGATCGGTCACGACCTCAACAACTGCCTCGGGGTGGTGGGGGGGCGGACCGAGCTACTGTCGATCTACCTCGACCGGGGCAAGGTCGACGACATGAAACGAGGGATCGACGTGATCATGGGACAGCTGGAGAGGATGAAAGAACTGTCGGATGAGCTTCGAGGCCTGCGGCAGTTGGCTTGACGCGGCGCCCTTCCTCGGTCGGGCCGGCTTGACCATGTTCATCGCACGCGTTACCCTCCGTCCGCTTCGGCCGAAAACGGTTTCATCCGTGTTGGACTCGTCTCAGGGAGGATGCGAGCAATGCCTGTGAAGATCGGAATCAACGGCTTCGGACGCATCGGACGGATATTCTTCCGGGCCCTGAGGAGCAACCCGGACGTGGAAGTCGTCGCGGTGAACGACATCACCGACCCTAAGACCCTGGCCCACCTCCTCAAGTACGACTCGGTGCACGGTCGGCTCCCCGAGGATGTGGTGGCGGTGAGCGACGGCGTTCAGGTCGGCGGAAGACTGCTGAAGGTCCTGTCGGAGCGTGATCCGGCCAACCTGCCGTGGGGGGACCTCGGCGTCGAGGTCGTGTGCGAGTCCACCGGCATCTTCAGCAAGCGCGCAGACGCCGCCAAACACATCCAGGCCGGGGCCCGCAAGGTCGTGATCTCGGCACCTTCGAAGGACGCGGACGTCACCGTCGTGCTCGGCGTCAACTCGGACGCGTACGATCCAGACCAGCACGACGTTATCTCGATCGCGAGTTGCACGACGAACTGTCTCGCTCCCGTCGCAAAGGTGCTCAACGACGAGTTCGGGATCGAGAAGGGGCTGATGACCACGATCCACGCCTACACGAACGATCAGCGCATTCTCGATCTGCCGCACAAGGATCTGCGGCGCGCGCGCGCCGCCGGTGTCAGCATGATCCCCACGACGACCGGCGCCGCGCAGGCCGTGGCGGTCGCACTGCCGGAGCTGAAGGGTCGGCTCACGGGAATGGCCATTCGCGTCCCGGTTCCCGACGGCTCGGTGGTCGACTTTCAGGCGGTATTGTCGCGCGACACTTCCATCGACGACGTGAACGCGGCGGTCAAGAAGGCGGCTGACGGGAATCTCCGGGGCGTGCTCGAGTACTCCGAGGATCCGCTGGTCTCGGTGGACATCATCGGCAACCCGCACAGCTCCATCTTCGACGCGCTGTCCACGAACGTCATCGGGGGCAACCTCGTCAAGGTGCTCAGCTGGTACGACAACGAGTGGGGTTACTCGAACCGCCTGGCGGAGATGGTCACCCACGTTGCGAGGCAGCCGGTCGCCTAGCATGGCCAGCGCACACGAAGCGAAGCTCCGCGTCCGCGATCTCGGCGTGCGGGGTCGGCGGGTGCTCGTGCGCTGCGATCTCAACGTTCCGCTGTCCGACGGTGAGGTCACGGACTCCACCCGGATTCGCGCGAGCCTTCCCACGATTCGACACCTGCGCGAGAGCGGTGGTCGGCTCATCCTGATGTCGCACCTCGGCCGGCCGAAGGGCGAAGTCGTTCCGGAATTGAGCCTGAGACCGGTGGCTCGGGCTCTGTCCGGGGAGCTCGGCGTCGAGGTGAAGATGGCACCGGACTGCGTCGGTTCTCGCGTGGAAGAGCTCGCGGCCGGCTTGCACGACGGCGACATCCTTCTCCTCGAGAATCTCCGGTTTCATCCGGGAGAAACGAAGAACGATCCCGAGTTCGCCGCCCAGCTCGCGCGGCTCGGCGAGCTCTACGTGAACGACGCGTTCGGAACCGCGCACCGCGCGCACGCATCGACCGCCGGGGTGGTGCCCCTCATGGAGGCGGCGGCCGCCGGACTCCTCATGGAAAAGGAGCTCGAGTACCTCGGGAACGCGACGGCGGCTCCCGCCCGCCCCTACGTCGCGATCCTCGGCGGTGCGAAGATCAGCGGGAAGATCGACGTGCTGGAGAACCTCTTCGGGCTCGTCGACTCGATCCTCATCGGCGGCGCGATGGCGAGCACGTTCTTCCGGGCCCGGGGCTGGGAGACGGGTGACAGTCTGGTGGAGGAGGATCGGCTCACGATGGCCTCCGAGCTCTTGGCCCGCGCCGAGAGAGAGGGGGTCGAGCTCCACCTTCCCGTGGATGGGGTGGTCGCTCGCGCCGTGACCGAGAGCGCGGAGACGAAGGTCGTGCCGGTCGATCGCATGCCGCCGGGCTGGAGCATGCTCGACGTCGGTCCGGAGACGGTCGCCGAGTACCGTCGCATCATCCTGTCGGCGCGAACCGTCCTCTGGAATGGTCCGATGGGCGTGTTCGAGATGGCGCCGTTCGCGAAAGGGACGTTCGGCATCGCCGAGGCGCTCGCCGACGCGACGGCCGCCGGCGCCGTCACGATCGTCGGGGGCGGTGACTCAGCCGCGGCCGTCGCGGTGGCCGGGCTCACGGATCGCGTGAGTCACGTCTCGACCGGCGGCGGTGCGTCGCTGGAGTTCTTGGAAGGCAAGACGCTGCCGGGCGTCGCGGCGCTCAGTGGAGCCAACGGGAAGGGGTCCGCCTCGTGAGAAGGGTTCTGGTGTGCGGAAACTGGAAGATGTACAAGACGCCGGGCGAGGCGAGAGCGCTCGCGCGTGAAGTCGCGAACGGCCTGCGCGGCGCGGACGACGGTCCCGAGGTCGCGGTGTGCCCGCCATTTCCATCGATCCCGGCGGTCCGGGAGATCCTGGAGGGGACGTCGGTGGCCTGGGGTGCGCAGAACTGTTCGCCGCACCTGGAGGGCGCGTACACCGGGGAAGTGGCGGTCCCGATGCTGGTTGACCTCGGTTGCCGTTTCGTTATACTCGGCCATTCCGAGCGCCGTCAGATTTTCGGGGAAACCGATTCGTCGGTTCACGAGAAGCTACAAACGGTTCTCGGGGCAGGACTTACACCGATCGTCTGCGTCGGAGAGACGCTGGACGAAAGGGAAGCTGGGCGGACGGAGGAGGTCGTCGACCGCCAGATCCGGGGTGCCTTCGAGGGGATCCCGGGTGCGGAGGTCGGGCGAACCGTCGTGGCGTACGAGCCCGTGTGGGCCATCGGGACCGGCCGGACCGCTACGCCCGAGCAGGCCGAGGCCGTCCACCGGAGGATCCGGGCGACGCTCTCGGGGTTGCATGGGGAAGACGTCGCCACTGCCACGAGGATCCTCTACGGCGGTTCCGTGAAACCCGGCAATGCGGGGGAGCTCTTCTCGCAGCCGAACATCGATGGGGGTCTGATCGGTGGCGCGTCGCTCAGCGCCCGGGACTTCCTCGCGATCGTGGGGGCAGAATGCTCTACGGAATAATGCTCGGAATACACGTGGTCATTTGCCTCGCGCTGGTGCTCGTGGTCTTGCTGCAGTCCTCGAAGGGAGGCGGGCTGGCCGGTGGCAGCGCGTTCGGTGGCGGCGCCGAGTCGACGATGTTCGGAGGTCGGGGTGCGGCCACGTTCCTGTCGAAAGCCACGACGATCTTCGGAGTTGCCTTCATGGTGAGCGCGCTGACGCTCACTCTCATCGGCACGCGCGGGGGCGAGCAGCGAAGCGTCGTGGCCGAAGAGGCGGCCCGCGCTCCGGTGGCTCCGTTGCCGACCGCAGCCCCCGGGTCGCCCCCCGCTGGCGTGCCCACGGGCCCGGCGCTGCCCACGCTCGAGGAAGAGGCCGCTCCGGTCGGCACTCCCGATGCGGGAGCCGAGACCGACGACGCGGCGGGCGCGACTACCGACGGAGGTTAGGCGCGGCCCAGGAGATCGCCCGGGTGGTGAAACTGGTAAACACGCACGGTTGAGGGCCGTGTGGGGCAACCCTTGCGGGTTCGAATCCCGCCTCGGGCACCAGCGATCGAAGCGCGGATCCGGATCCACGCTCGCACCATGCAGCCCCGGCGTTTCGGCGTCGGGGCTTTTAGGTGCGCGTCTCCATGAGTGCTTTCACCCGATCGAGACCGCCGCGGACTTCGTCGACGCTGACTGCACCCACCGAAAGCCTCATCCAGCCGCTGTTCCCTTCGAGGCCGAATGCTTCGAACGGGACGACGGCGAAGCCGGCCTCGCTCAGCAACAGGCTGCGAATGTCCTCGTTCGTGAGGAGCCGTTTGTCGGCCACGGTCTTTCCGATGAGGTCGAAGCGGACGGAGAGGTAGATCGCCCCCTGTGGCGCAATGTGCTCGATCGGGAGGCCGGCCGCCCTCATCGCGGTGAACCCTTCGTCCAGGAGAGAGAGCCTCGCGTGGAGCTCGTTCCGCATGTGGCTCCGGTGCGCGAGCACGCTCTCGCGTTCGCGCAGGAAGCGGGCCGTGCCGACCTGTTCCGGTCGCGGCGCCCACGCGCCGTAGTGACCCGCCATCTGCGACATCTTCTTGAGGATCGCCGGCGGGCCGATGCCCCATCCGACCCGGATCCCGGTGCCACTGAAGCGCTTGCTCACGGCGTCCATCGCGATGGTGTAGGGCGCGATCTCGGGGACGAGCTCCATCGGTGTCCAGTGTCTCGCGTCTCCGAAAGTCAGGCTGTTGTAAACCTGATCGTAGATGAGGAAGAGCGGCCGCTCGCCGGCGGTTCTTCGCCGCTCGTTCTCCGCCACGATCGCCTCGCAGATCTCGAACAAGGCGTCTCGTGAAATGCACGTTCCCGTCGGGTTCAGGGGCGAGTTCATGGCGAGGAGCCGCGCCGTCTTCAGGTACGGCTCGAGGTCTGCGCGATCGAGGTGGAAGTTCTTCTCTGCCGTCACCGGAAGCGGGATACCGGTCGCGCGCGCGAGCCGGCAGTAGTGATGGTTGTTCCACGAAGGAACGGGGTAGAGGACCGTTTCTCCCGGATCGACGAGCGCCATGTAACTCGCGTACAGGATTGGCCGCGCCCCGCCGCCGACCAGGATCCCGTCGATCGGGTAATTCAGCCCCAGCTCCTCGCGCGTGAGCTCCTGCACCGCTTCTCGCAGCTCCATCACGCCGGGAACCGGCGGATAGTTCGTCTGTCCCTCGCGAATCGCCTCGACGCAGAAATCGGCGAGTCGCGCCGGGATGGGAAACTGGTCCGGTCGAAAGTCCCCGACGGTGAGGTTCAGCACTCTCTCGCCGCGCTCCAGCATCTCGCGGATGTCGGCGGCGATCTGCAGAATCGTTGAGCCTTCGATCGATCTCGCGTACTCGGACAGCGGGGCCGGTTCGCCCGCCAGAAACTCCGCGATGTTCACGGTCGCCTCGTCCGTCACACCGGCGCCCGGATTGGTGTCCACCTCGTATCTCCCTTCATCCGCGCGTCGGCGGGCTTCCCATGGTCTCGATGATTACCGCTCCATCCTCCAGACGGTAGACGTCGCCAGTCTTCTCACACTGCGCGAGGTTGTCGTCGCCGAACGCGAGCCGCTCGCCGTATCGACCCACCCAACCGATCGATCGCGCTGGGCAGCCGGCGACCAGCCCAAAATCGGGCACGTCGCGCGTGACCACGGCGCCGGCGCCCACCATGGCGTGGCGCCCGAGGGTCACGCCGCAGACGATCGTCGCGTTTGCCCCGATGGACGTTCCCTCCCGCAGCAGCGTCTTCCTGAACTCGCTTTTCGGATCCTTCTTGAACGCCGCCCGCGGCAAGAAATCGTTCGTCAGGGCGACGTCGGGACCGAGGAATACGTAGTCCTCGCACGTCACCTGGTCCCACACCGAGACGCCGTTCTTCACGGTGCAGTGGTCACCGAGCACCGCGCCCGTCTCGACGAACGAACCCTCGCCGATGTTGCAGTCCCGGCCGATCACGGCGCCCCGCATGACGTGGGCGTATGCCCAGATGCGGGTTCCCTCGCCGACCGTTTCCGATTCGCAGAGTCCGCGCTCGTGGACGAACACGCCGGATGGCGGCATTTCCTTCTCCCTCGGTGCACTGGACGCCCCAAGATACGGCGTCGGTTGACGCGCTGCAACGGCGGGCGCGCCCTGGGCAACTCGCGCGGGGCGCGGATCTCTCCTCCCGACGATGGGTTGACACCTCGGATTACGAGGCATACCATCCCGAGGTATGAAGGGCGAATCTCTCAAGGGGCATCTGGATCTCCTGCTTCTCGCCATCCTCGCGGAGAGGCCTCAGCACGGGTACGCGATCATCGAAGATCTGCGACGCCGAAGCGGGGGCACGTTCGAGCTACCGGAGGGCACGGTCTATCCGGCGCTCCACCGGCTCGAGGCAGACGGACTCCTCAAGAGCGGCTGGGTCACCCATGGCGGGCGTCGCCGCCGCGTGTATCAGGTCACGCGTCGCGGGCGGAAAGAGCTCGTTCTCCAACGCGGAGAGTGGAGGGAGTTCTCGTGAGCCGTGATCGCCGTGATCGGAGCGACCCCATGAACGCCCGCCTGGCCATGTACCTGGAGGCTCTGCGACGGGCTCTGGGATCACACCCGAGCGCCGACCGGATCGTTGCGGAGGCCGAGGACCACCTGCTCGAGTCGATGCGCCAGTTGCACCAGGCCGGCCACGACGATGACGGCGCCGTGACCGAAGCGGTCGCCCGGTGGGGCGCGCCGGAGGTCGTCGCGAACCGCTTCGCGGCGGTGTCCCTGCCGCCGGCGCTCTGGCTGCGTGGCACGCGTCTCTTGCTGCTCCTCTTCGCCGGCGTCAATGCCGCTCTCGCGTCGTTCGCGGCGCTCTTCCAGGTGTTTCGCCTCGGCCAGGGGGAGGAAGCGTGGCCCTGGGTCCTGTCGCAAATGGGCTTCAGCGGCGTCATCGTCGCGATCGCGGCCGTGACGCTCGTCGCGGCCCGGCGCTCCAGGTCGCGGCTGACCGCTTGGCTCCTTCTCGGCGGAATCACCCTCGTCGCCCTGGGGTCGATGGCCGGCGTCCGGGCGTATCACGTCGGCGAGACGAGCGGCGACTTCGAGTACTACCTGTTCCTCGTCACCGCCTCCCAGGTCGCGCAGGGAGGACTGGCGATCCTATGGGTATGGGGATCGTCCCGGACGCCCCGCCTCCCACTCGGGCATCCGATCGACCTCTGAGCCCGTCCGTCCGGTCGCAAGCCGGGGCCGGCGCCTCGCAATTCACTAGCGTTGAGGGGTGTCCATCCCTCTGCTAGGCTCTGCCGACCCTCAGGGTTTCTCCCCCCGCGGCCGAAACCCGATCAGGCATCGGTCGACCCACTATCCTCGGAGGCCTCCCATGGCGACCACGACGACGAACCGGTTCATCGAGCTCGCCGAGAAGCACTCGGCCCACAACTACCACCCTCTGCCCGTGGTCATCGAGCGGGGCGAAGGTTGTTGGGTCTGGGACCCGGAGGGGCGGAAGTATCTCGACATGCTCGCGGCCTACTCGGCCGTGAATCAGGGGCACTGCCATCCGAAGATCCTCGCCGCGATGAAAGAGCAGGCGGCGCGTTGCACGCTCACGTCGCGCGCGTTCCACAACGATCAGCTCGGTCCGGCCTGTGAACTCCTGAGCGAGATGAGCGGATACGACAAGGTGCTCCTCATGAACTCGGGGGCGGAAGCGGTCGAGACGGCGATCAAGCTCGCGCGCAAGTGGGGTTACACGAAGAAGGGCGTCGCGAAGGACCAGGCGGAGATCATCGTCTGCGCCGAGAACTTCCACGGTCGCACCACGACGATCGTCGGGTTCTCGACGGAACAGGCGTACCGCGAGAACTTCGGCCCGTTCAGTCCCGGATTCAAAGTCGTCCCGTACGGCGACGCCGGCGCTCTCGAGCGCGCGATCGGGCCGAACACCGTCGCCTTCCTCGTCGAGCCGATCCAGGGCGAGGCCGGGATCATCATCCCGCCCGACGGCTACTTGAAGCGGGCCGAGGAGATCTGCCGCGCGAACAACGTCCTGCTCATCGTCGACGAAATTCAGTCCGGGCTCGGACGGACCGGCAAGCTCTTCTGCCACGAGTGGGAAAGGGTGAAGCCCGACGCGATGATCGTGGGCAAAGCGCTCTCGGGTGGCTTCTATCCGGTATCTGCCGTCCTCGCGAACGACGACCTGATGCTGGTGATCCAGCCGAACGAGCACGGATCCACGTTCGGCGGCAACCCGCTCGCGTGTGCGGTCGCGCGGAGCGCACTCGAGGTCATCCGCGACGAGAAGCTCGTCGAGAACTCGCAGGCGATGGGGGAGTACCTCCTGAAACGGCTCGAGGAGGTTCCCCGGGACCACGTCGAGGAGATCCGCGGCCGCGGCCTCTGGATCGCGATCCAGATGAAGACCTCGTCGGGCCCGGCCCGGCCGTACTGCGAGGCTCTCATGGAACGCGGCATCCTCGCGAAGGAGACTCACGAGCAGGTCGTTCGCATCGCTCCACCGCTCGTCATCACGAAGGACGAGATCGACTGGGCCCTGCCGCACTTGATCGAGGTCCTGGCCGAGAAGCGCGGATAGGGAAGCCGAAGAAGTCCGGGCCCGCCTCGGGGGGGCGGCCCGGGCTCAGACTGCTGCGAGACCCGAGCCCACGGGCAGGCCGGGATGTCCCTCGCTCCGCAGCTGCGCTCCTCGCCAATCATCCAAGCCTCTGGACGTGGCTGCGGTGCGCCATGCGGCTCGAGTGACACCCCGGCCCGGCCGTGGGCTCGGGCCCGTCCCCCTACGGGTTCGGGACCGGGCTCCCGACCGGCTCGCCCTGGCCGCCGGAGCCGACCTCGGAGAGCGTCATTCCGGCGAGGATGAGGACGCCTCCGGTCCAGGCCGCCGGAGGAAGAGTCTCGCCGATGAAGATCCACGCGAAGCCCGTGGCGAAGAGCGGCTCCGTCACGTAGATGAGCGCCGCCCGCGTCGGATCGACCCGGGTCTGGAATCGCAGCTGTAGCCAAGTCGTTCCCACCGTCGCCAGGACCGCGGTGAGTCCCAGGGCCATGGCGAGGCGTCCCGAGGCGACGAACCGCACCTCCTCCAGGACCGGCGCCGCGATCAGGCAGAGAAGCGCCGTCACGACGAGCTGGGACACCAGCAGCCCTCCCCGGTCGAGGGCCGCTCCGTATTTGTTGATCAGGATCACGTGCAACGCGAAGCAGGCGGCGCACGCAACCGTCCACGAGTCTCCGACGTTCCAAGAGCCGCCTTCCGGGGACGTAAAGAGCCACAGCCCCGGAAGCGTGATGAGGAGCCCGAGGATCGAGAGCGGCCGCGCCCGCTTCCGGAGCAGCACCACGGCCCAGAGGGGCACGAGCGCTACGTTGAGCCCCGTAATGAACGCCGACCGCGACGGGCTCGTCACCTCGAGCCCCAGCGTCTGGCTGGAGTAGCCCAGGGCCAGGACGACGCCCAGCGGCAATCCGGCCCGCGCCGCCGCCCTCAACGCGGGTCCACGCACCCGGAGCAACGGGAGGGAGGCGATCGCCGCGATCGTGAAACGCACGCCCACGAAGAGAAGGGGAGAAGCGTCCCGAAGGCCGGTCTTGACCGCCACGAACGTGGTGCCCCAGAGGGCGGAGACGAGAAGAAGGGCGAGAATCGCCAAACTCATGGCACTCTGCCGGATGCGTCCTGTATATTCGAAAAGCCTGTGGGCCCCCCTGGTACATGACCTGTCGTGGAAAGGAAGCGGGAATGAGACCGTATTTTCGACTCCTGGGGATTCTGGCGGCGATCGGCGGGGCTGTCCTCGCGACCTCGGTCGGCGTCCAGGCCGACGGGCATGCTTACAACGTCTCTCTGATCAAGAACGTCAACAGCTATCCCGGGACGAACGACTGCTGGGGGTACACGGCGCCCAGCGGGACCGAGCTGGCCATTTACGGCCACCGGGTGGGCACGTCCTTCGTCGACGCGACGGATCCACCCAACGCGGTCGAGGTCTTCAACCTGCCCGGCCCCTCCTCCACGTGGCGGGACATCAAGACGTACCAGGATTACGCTTACATCGTGACGGAAGGATCGGGCGCGGGCACCGGAATGCAGATCGTCGACCTCTCGGATCCTCTGAATCCAGTCCACGTCGGTACTTACACGGGCTCGGGCTTCACGACCGCGCACAACATCTGGATCGATACGGGGGCGGGCGTCGCCTACATGTGCGGGGCGAGTGGCGGCGGCATGAACATCGTGTCCCTCTCCGATCCCGAGAATCCCGTTCAGCTCGATTTCTTCGGTCCGTACTACATTCACGACTTGTACGTCGCCGATGGGCGGGCCTACGCGGGCGCGATCTCCAGCGGCTCCCTGCGCATCATTGACGTGTCGAACCCGTCGAACCCGTCCACGCTCGCGTCGCACTATTACTCCGGTGCCGCGACGCACAATTCGTGGCCGACTTCGTCGGGGACGCATTGCATCACCACCGATGAAGTCTCCGGCGGTCACCTCAAGGTCTGGGACATCAGCAACCTGTCGAACATCCAGTTCGCGTCATCCTACATCGTGACGCGGCAGAACGCGATCATTCACAACGGCCTGATCCGCGACGACATGGCGTACATCGCTTACTACGCGGCGGGCACGCAGATCGTGGACCTGACCGATCCTACGAATCCGGTCGAAGTGGGGTTCTACGACACGTCGACCCGAAGCGGCGGCTTCGATGGCAACTGGGGCGTCTATCCCTTCCGCGACGACGACATCTTCTACTCCAGCGACCGTCAGGAGGGACTCTTCATTCTCGAGTTCACCGGCGGGTTCGCCGGGCAGATTTCGGGGACGGTACGGAACCTCGACACGGCCGAGCCACTGGACGACGCATACATCAAGGTGCACCCGAGTCTGACGCTGGAGTCCTCGGGGCTCGGAGCCTACAGCGGTTACACGTCGGGAGGGACGTACGATGTCGTGACCGAGCGGTTCGGCTACGTGCCGGACACGACGACGGTCACGATCCCCGAGCACGGATCCGTCGTTCACGACGTGGACCTCGTCCAGTTGCCGTTCGGCGCCGTCGAGCTCGAGCTCTTGGTTGCGAACACCACCACTCCGATCGTCGGAGCGAGGGTCGGGGTGGCCGACACTCCGTTGCAGGGGCTCGTGTCGGACACGAACGGGAAGGTGCTCATCCCCGGCCTGCCGGTTGGATTGCCGTGGGTCGCCACGATCGGAAAGTTCGGGCGGAAGCTCAGCGACGTCACCGTGACCTCGAGCGAAGGAAGCACGACGACGGTATCGGTCGAGGTGGCACCGGGATTCGCGGATGATTTCGACTTCGATCAGGCGTGGATCGTGGGGGCGGGTGACGACGATGCCACGGACGGGATTTGGGAGCGTGCGATTCCGGTCGGGAGCTACTTCATCGGCGTCGTCGGGCCGGAAGAGGACGCGTCACCGACGGGAGAGGGGTACGCGTACGTCACCGAACGGCATGTGCCAGGTGCGTTCGTCGGGACCTCCGACGTGGACGACGGCAAGACCACCCTGATCTCACCCGTGTTCGACGGAACGGGCCTCGGAACCCTCACGCTGACCTATCAAAGATGGTTCTCGAACCGCGCCCCGTCGCAGAGCGACGACGAGTTTCGGGCCGACGTGAGCACCGACGGGGGCGCTTCCTGGACGAACCTCGAGACGATCGCGCTCGGTTACGACGCGTGGGCGCTGGCGTCGATCGAGCTCAACGCGCTCATCCCCATCACGGATGAGATGCAGGTCCGCTTCGTCGCTGAGGATCTCGGATCGAACACGTACGTCGAAGCAGGTATCGACGACGTCGCCATCTTCTCCACGGTGACCGATGCTCCGCGCGTCGAGGAAACGGCCTCACGGCTCGACTTCGCATCGCCGGTGCCGAATCCGTTCCGGGACGCCACGCGGCTCTCGTTCGAGCTCCCCATCTCCGGACCCGCGGAGGTCTCGATCTTCGACATCGGCGGCCGGCGGGTAGTGACGTTGCTGCGCGGTGATCGGGTGGCGGCGGGTGCCCATCGAGTCAGCTGGGACGGGCGCGACTCCGACGGGCGGAACGTCGCGACGGGCATCTACTTCGCGAAGCTCGTGACGCAAGACGGCGCGATGTCCCGAAAGGTCACGCTGATGCGCTGAGCGGGGATCGCACCCGCTCCGCGCGTCAGTTCGGAGATGGTTCGCTGGGTTGTTCGAGGCCCGGCAGAGGAACGCGCCGCGAAGCCTCCCCCTCGCCCTTGACCATGTGACGGATGTCCTCCTCACCGAGTTGCCAGGAGAGGAAGACTTCCTTGCCGTCGATCGTGGCGGGGAAGTCCACGAGCCCCTTCTCGAAGTCCTTCAGGTGACAGCCGATCACCTTCAGTTCCTGAATGTACTCGGCGAGCTCTCGCAGAATTCGATCATGCTCGGGTGACGAGTTCCCGTACTCCTCGCGGACTTTCACGAGGTCTCCCCAGCGCTCGGCCACATCCACGACGATGGAACGGACGAGCGGGAGCGTTCGGTTAGCTTCTTCCACGGTGAACGAGATCTTGCTCTGCGCTGCCATTTTCCGTTCCTCTTCCGGAGAGATTCCCTCTGACTGAGTCGTTTATCGGAACTGTTCAGCCGGCCGTTGAGATCAAACCTCCCAGACATCACCTTCGTTGAGAAGCGACTCCAGATCGCCGCGTCCTTCCTTGTCGATCACTTGCGCGATTTGATCGTTCATCTCGACGTCGCAGCACGGTTGAGGGACGGCTCGGAACACGCCGATCGGAATCGGGAAATCGGGATGGTCCATCTGGCTCAGCTGGAAAGCCCGCGACGGTCGCTCACGTGTCTCGTCGTGGACGATGAGATCCTCCTCCGTGACGCCGTTCTCCCCGATCGTGACCACCTCGAGGAACTCGTCGTGAAAGCGGATGCCGCGATCCTGGTTCTTCCCGAAGATCAGGGGCTTTCCGTGGACGAGCTCGATCTGGGCGTCGTTCCGAAGGGAGCGCTCCGTCATGTCCTTGAAAGTCCCGTCGTTGAAGATGTTGCAGTTCTGGTAGATCTCGACGAAAGAAGTGCCCCGGTGCTCGGCGGCGCGCCGGATCGTCTCCTTCAAGTGCTTCGGATAGATGTCCACGGCCCGGGCGACGAACGTGGCTCCCGCGCCGAGTGCGACCGAGAGCGGATTGAACGGCCGGTCGACGGTTCCGTACGGAGAGGACTTCGTCCTCTTGCCGATCTCCGAGGTGGGGGAGTACTGCCCCTTGGTCAGACCGTAGATCCGGTTGTTGAAGAGGAGGACGTTCAGGTCCATGTTGCGGCGGATCGTATGGATCAGGTGATTTCCGCCGATCGATAGGCCGTCTCCATCGCCGGTCACGACCCATACGGACAGTTCCGGGTTCGAGATCTTGACCCCGGTGGCGATCGCGGGGGCGCGCCCGTGAATCGAGTGAAATCCGTAAGTGTTGAGATAGTAGGGGAAGCGGCTGGAGCAGCCGATTCCGGACACGAACACGAACTTCTCCCGCGGCAGGTCCAGCGTCGGCAGCACGCTCTGCACGGCGGCCAGAATCGAGTAGTCCCCGCATCCGGGGCACCACCGGACTTCCTGGTTGCTGACGAAATCCTTCCGTTCGAGCGAGGTGGTCGCCATGACTACGTGCCCTCCAGCAGACGCTCGACCGCGTGCATGATCTCCACGCTCTTCAGCGGCTTGCCTTCCACCTTCGTGAGCGACTTCGTGTCCACGAGGTAACGGGCGCGCAACACGGTCGCGAGCTGTCCGAGATTGAGCTCCGGCACGAGGACGTGGTCGTAGTTCTCGAGGACCTCGCCGAGATTCCGCGGCAAGGGATTCAGGTGCGTCAGGTGAACGTGGGCCACCGAGTTCCGCCGCGGCTCGCCGAGCCGGCGCAGCGCGCTCCGGATCGCCCCGTGGGTGCTGCCCCATCCGACGATGAGGACCCGTCCCGTCTCGGGACCGTCGACTTCCGCGAGCGGAATGTCGTTCTCGATGTTCCGTACGCGTTGCTGCCGGAGCCGCACCATCTTCGCGTGATTGGCGCCCTCGTAGTTCACGTTGCCGGTGACATCCTCTTTTTCGAGGCCGCCGATCCGATGCTCGAGACCCGGCGTTCCCGGCGTCGCCCACGGTCGGGCGAGAGTTTCGGATTCGCGCAAGTAAGGCTGATAGCCTTCCGGGTCGGTTCGGAAGCCCGCTCGGATTTCCGGCAGATCACTCACGGAAGGGATCCTCCAGGGCTCCGCTCCGTTGGCGAGGTATCCGTCGGAAAGCAAGATGACCGGCGTCATGTACTTCAGCGCGATCCGCGCCGCCTCGAGCGAAGCCCAAAAACAGTCGCCGGGAGCCCGCGACGCGATCACCGGAATCGGCGTCTCACTCGGCCGCCCCCAGAGAGCCTGGAAGAGATCGCCCTGCTCGGTCTTCGTCGGCATGCCGGTGGAGGGTCCCGCGCGCTGGATGTTGACGACGATCA
>JALGZO010000694.1 GCA_025774865.1 bacterium
GTCGGGCACGTCGTCCGGATACTCGCCGAGGGCCATGTAGACGATGTTCAGCAGCCAACGGTCGAGGAGGTTGCCGGGCTCGATCGCGAGGGCGGCCAGATAATCATCGCGCGCCCGGAGTGCAGGCTCCCGCCGCGAGTGGACGCCCTCGCCCCGCAGGGGGAAGATGCAACATTGGGCATTGTGGAGCTGGATGAAGTTCTGCACTTCGGCCTGCCGGAGATGGATGAGTCCACGAGCTCGGTGGAAGAATGCCGCGTCGGGTCGTGTCTCCAGGTCCACCCAGGAGATGGCCTTTTCGACCTCGGCCAACGCGGCGTCCAGCTCTCCGGCCTTGAGCAACGCCTGGCCGAGTCGCATCTGGAGCCCCAGAGATTCTCGCGAGGGAATCGTCGCGGTCTGCAGCTCCTCGCGCGTCTTGTGGATCAATCCGGTGCCGAGCTAGGGGTTGTCGCTTTCGATCAGCCGCTGGGCGATCGCCTGGAACTCGGCCAGCGGAGGGGTATGCCGGGGAGCGGAATCGCAGCCGATGGCCAGCAGCAGCGCGGGCGCGACGCGTCGGCCGGCGCGAAGGAATCTCACTTACCCTGCGCCGCCCCAGAGGATGCCGATCCCGACCGAGAACTCGGGCCCACTGTAGTTCGAGTCGTCTCCGATCGATTGCTCGAAGTCGCTCACGAAATGATACCCCACGCTGATCCCCGTCTTGAATCGTCCGGCGAAGAACACATCCAGGCCGACCTGGGCGCGGGCGCCGATCACCGTCTCGGTTACCGTCGTGGTGGCGACGGTCGTGCCGGTACGGCTGTTCGTGGCGGTACCCACGTACGGACCGACGGCTACGGAGGCAAAGGGCCGAGCCGAACGACCCATCGCCAGCGCGCTGGGATAGTAGGCCGTCGTGAAGAGGACGGGAACCACCACTGCGGTCTCGGAGGTCACCTCGCCGATCTCCACGGACGAGCTGGTCTCCACGTCGAGGACCCCGGCGTCGACGCCCACGCGCCAGTCCTGTCCGGTCCAGTAGTCGTAGGACACCGAACCGAGGAAACCGCTGACGCGTGTCTCGGTGTTCGTGCGGCCGGGAGACGTGTCAGTTTCGACCGTGGCGCTACTCAGGAGACCGGCGTGAACCGTGATGGCGTGACGTCCGACGAGCCGGACCGAGGTCTCGGCGGGCTCGGGTCGAGCTTCCGGGTCGCCGACCGCCGGGGTCGTCGATGCCGTCGACAGCAGGACGACGAGCGGTATCGCAATGAACCAGCCGGGCATCTGCAATTCTGAGGCCTCCCTGGACGGTGGCAGCTGCGCATCCTTCGAGACCGCACGCTAGGGCGGGAGTCAAAAGCCGTTCCATGATGCCGGTCAGGTTTCTGGCTGATATCCGTCATGTCAGCGCTTCGATGGTCCCCCATTCACAGGCCGGATCGAGTTCAAACTGGCGACCCTCCGGCCGCCAACGTATCCTCTCGCCATGGCGCGGACGGTGATTCTCGGCGCGGGCTTCGGGGGCCTCACGGTCGCGACGGACCTCCTCCGCCTCCTCGGTGAGAACCACGACATCGTCCTGATCGATCGCCGCGATCACTTCCTCGCCGGGCTGCGCAAGTTGTGGGCGATCGTGGGACTCGGCGCCCTGGAGGAAGGGCGCCGGCCTCGTAAGTCGTTGACCCAGCGGGGTGTGCGCTTTCTGCAGCGCGAGGTCCGGGCGATCGATCCTTCGGCGCGGCGCGTGGAGACCGACGTGGAGACGCTGGAAGGCGACCACCTGGTGATCGCGCTGGGTGCGGACCTGCGGCCGGACCTGGTATCGGGCTTGGCCGAACACGCCCACAACCTCTACGACGCGGACGCCATTCCGGACCTGGCGGCGGCACTGGCCGCGTTCGAAGGCGGCACGATCGCCATCGTCATCGCGGGCGCGCCGTACAAATGCCCGCCGGCGCCGTACGAGTGTGCGATGTTGCTGGACGACCACCTCCGGCAGCGTGGCCTGCGGGACCGAACCGAGATCGCGGTCACCACGCTTCAGCCCATGCTGCTGCCGAATGCCGGTCGGGAAGCATCCGATTGGCTCGGTGAGCAGCTCGCGTCGCGAGGGATCGGCTTTCAGGTGGGTCGGAAGGTCGAACGGGTGGAAGAGGATCGGGTCGTCTTCGCCGACACGGAGTTGGAAGCCGATCTGATCATCGGAGTGCCGCCGCACCGCCCCCCGAGAGTCGTCACCGAGAGCGGTCTCACCGGTGGGCGCGATTGGATCGGTGTCGATCCCGCGACGCTGGAAATCGGCCACGAGGGGGTGTTCGCAATCGGGGACGTGACGCAGATTGGGCTGGCGAATGGCCTACCGCTTCCGAAGGCGGGTCTCTTCGCTGAACTGGAGGGCCAGCGTGTCGCGGCGGCGATCGCAGCCGAGCAGCAGGGACAAGGACCGCCCCCGGCGTTCGACGGGCGCGGGTACTGCTTCCTCGAGATGGGGAAAGCCACCGCCGCCCTCGTCGAGGGAGACTTCTTCGCCGATCCCGAGCCCCGCGTCTCCGTCCGGGAAGCCTCCGCCGACCACGCCGCGGGTAAACGGCGGTTCGAAGCGGAGCGCCTCGAGCGCTGGTTCGGGCGGTAACGTGGTGCGAACCCAACGCAAGTCGGTGCGAACATGAGTGATGGAACGCAGGTGAGCCCTCCGGCTCCGGTATCGGAGGCACCCCGCGGCGAGGATCTCCTCCACAATCCAGCGGTGAACAAGGGAACCGCGTTTACCGAGGAAGAGCGAAACACGCTCGGCCTGCGCGGTCTACTTCCGGCCCGCGTGTGCAGCCAAGACGAGCAAGTGATGCGCGTCATGGAGAACTACCGGACCAAGCCGAACGACCTCGAGAAATACGTGTACCTGACGGCCCTTCACGATCGCAACGAGACGCTGTTCTACCGGGTCGTGATGGAGCACCTGCCCGAAATGATGCCGATCATCTACACGCCGACAGTGGGTGAGGCCTGCCAGCATTATGGTCACATCTACCGTCGCGCGCGCGGCTTGTTCGTCTCCGCCCGGGATCGAGGGAAGATCGCCGACGTCCTCCGCAACTGGCCGGTCGAGAACGTGCGGCTGATCGTCGTTACGGACGGTGAACGCATTCTGGGTCTGGGTGATTTGGGCGCCAACGGCATGGGAATCCCGGTCGGGAAGCTGTCGCTGTACACGGCATGTGCGGGTGTCCACCCCTCGTGCGGCCTGCCGATCATGTTGGATGTCGGGACGAACAACGAGACACTGCTCGACGATCTGCTCTACCTCGGGCTCGGTCAGAAGCGACTCCGCGGGCAGGCGTACGACGACCTCGTGGAGGAGTTCGTCATGGCGGTGCAGGAGGTGTTTCCGCGAGCCCTGATCCAGTTCGAAGACTTCGGGAACGTCAACGCGTTTCGTCTTCTGAAGAAGTACCGGGATCGAGTGTGCACGTTCAACGACGACGTGCAGGGAACAGCGGCCGTGGCGCTGGCCGGCCTGTACTCGGCTCTGCGAATCACCGGCGATCGTCTCATCGACCAGAGGATTCTGTTCGCCGGGGCTGGTGAAGCGGGGACCGGCATCGCCGACATCGTCGTGTCGGCGATGATGGACAACGGTCTCAGTCACAGCGAGGCGGCGGGCCGGTGCTGGTTCGTCGATTCGAAGGGGCTGGTGGTCAAGAGCCGCGACGATCTACAGGAGCACAAGCGACCGTACGCGCATGAGCACGAGTTTTGCGAGGCGCTGGCGGACGCGGTCCGGTGCGTTCGTCCGACGGCGCTCATCGGTGCGTCGGGGCAGCCCGGGATCTTCGATCGGGACGTCGTGGACGCGGTGGCGTCGATCAACGACCGGCCCATCATCTTCGCGCTGTCCAACCCGACGTCGAAGGCGGAGTGCACCGCCGAACAGGCGTACGGCTGGACGGACGGCAGAGCCATCTTCGCGAGCGGAAGCCCGTTCGACCCGGTGACGCTCGGGGATCGCCGGCTCGTACCGGGGCAGGGGAACAACGCCTACATCTTCCCCGGCGTGGGGCTGGGCGTCGTCTTGTCGGGGGCCACGCGGGTCACCGATGAGATGTTCTTCGCGGCCGCGAGAGCCCTGGCGGACCAGGTGTCGACGGCCGACCTGGACCAGGGGTCCCTCTACCCGCCCTTGTCGCGCATCCGGCACGCATCGCAGTCGATCGCGGTGGCCGTGGCCCGAATGGCCCACGAGACCGGGCTCGCCACGATCGAGATCCCGGGGGATCTCGAGTCGTATGTCGCTTCTCAGATGTACGAGCCCACCTACGCGGCCTCTCCATAGCCCCACGGGGGTGATCCTCACTCCGTGGTTGCCCACCCCTAATTCCGGAGTATATAGTCTAGAATACAGGTTTGGCTCTTGGCCTGGGGCCCATCTCTGACCAGTTGGATGGGGAGAGCCGATGTCGCCACCCGAACCAGAATCCGGCCGGCAGGGGCCGAAGTCCGATCTCCTTCCCGGGTGGTCGTCTCTCGTCATTCTGCTCTCGATCTTCGGCGGCCTCTTCGTGGTGGCGTTCTTCAGCA
>JALGZO010000695.1 GCA_025774865.1 bacterium
CGACGTCATCGATCTCGACGGATGGAGGATCGGAGATGCCACCGGGAGTCGTTTCTGGATTCTCGACGTCGACGATGGGACCGTCCAACCCGGCGAGGTCCTGATCGTCATCCGGCGCGGACGGCCAATGGCTCTGAACAACGCCGGCGGGGACACGATCGTGCTCTTCGATCAGGACGGCGGCACCGTCGATACGAAGTCCTACCACGAGGGGGCAGACAGCGGACGGATCTTCCGGTTCGACGAGCACGCCAGCCTTGCTCCCGGTCGCAACGCCTCGACGCTGGAGCCGCCTGATCGCACGAGGACCGCGTCCCTCACGGGGTGGGGCCGTCCATTCCCCGAGGTGCCCGCGCAGCCAGACTTTCCGGGAGAGTGAGACCAAAGACCGGCCATGAACGCGAGCGAACTGGGCGGTCGCCGGGGCGTTCACGCGGGACCTCGTGACGCAAGTCGGCTGAACGTGCGATGATCGTGTGGTGCGGCTTCCGACTGCCCCGGCAAACCCCCCTTCGCACTGCTTCCATTCCGGAGGTTCGACGATGTGCACGGCGCAAGTCGTCGCGATCATCATCTTGATGGCCTCGGTCGCCGGTGACGCCGTGTCCGCGTCGCCGCTGCCACGACCGGGAGAACAGGCGTGGTCGGTGGCGCTGCACGTCCACGGCAGCTTCAGCGAAGGGGACGGCAGCATGGAGTGGCACACCGACATGGCGCAGCGGTGGGGGGTCGATGCCATCTGGTGGACAGATCACGACTGGCGAATGGAAAACCACAACCACCTGCGGGCGTACGGGTTCGAGGAGGCCACTTACGACGCAGGGCGCGGAACGATCACCGAGCCGGACGAGGCGGCGCCGGGCGAGTCGAAGACTTGGGTGCGCGTAGAGGGCGAGTCGATTGGTGCGGTCGAGATCGTGAGCGGCTTTGCCTACGAGGGAAGTCGCTCGCTCCGGCTCACCGTGGCGGACGACGAGAGCTCGCCGGAGTTCCGCCCCTACTCCTTCCGGCAGGGAGCTTCGCGTAAGCACAACCGCTACTCCCTCGCGTCGCGGGTGCGATTGGGTTTTGCGATCTACCCGGAAGTGTTCGACCCGGCGGACGACAAGTTCGTCGTCGAGGTGCGGCTGAGTCTGCACCCGGAAGAGCAGCCGGTGCTGCGCTACGTCGCCGGATCGATGGAAGGCGAGGACGCGGACGCGATCCCACTCGCGTACACGGCGAACGAGTGGAGCGCGTACGAGATGGACGTGACGCAGGATGCGATCGCGCGCTTTTCTACCGGCGGTATCGACTCGCTTCGCGTCGAGGACAACAGTCTCTTCGAAGTCGTCGTGGGCCTCGAGACTCGGAGGGGCAACACCGCCGTGGTGTTCTTCGACGACTATCGCGTCGAATGGGACTCTTCACTCACCGGCGACGATCTGCTCGACAAACAGCGGGACATGGCCGCGCGGTATGAAGAGGTGTTCACCGACGTACGGCAATTCGTGGGCACGGAGATCTCGCGCTTCCGCCCGCAGCCTCATCTGAACGCCTACGGAACAAACCTGCGGCTCGTGGAGTATGGCGCGCATCCACCGGAGGAGAAGCTCTTCTACGCGGTCGAGCAGGTCCACGCCCGGGGAGGCATCGTTTCTCTCAATCACGCGTTCGGGCCCTGGGTGTATGCGGACCCCACCGAGACGCCCGCCGAGAGGGAGGTTCGGTTGCTCGATCAGACGCGCCGGGTCTTGGGCGACCGTGCGCTCGGCTGCGACATGTTCGAAGTCGGCTACCGCCGACGTGGTGGCGCGAGCCTCGACGACCACCTGCGACTCTGGGATGTGCTCTCGGCCAACGCGTTCTTCCTCACCGGAGACGGCGTGTCCGACACGCACGGTACGATTCCGCTCAATGGCTGGGGTCCCTGGCAGACGAGCTACGCGCATGAGAACAACTTCGTGACTTGGGTCTGGTCCGGGTCGTTGTCGGAGCCGGCGCTCGTCCGGGCGCTTCGAGGGGGGCGCGCGTTCTTCGGCGATCCGAACCAGTTTCCAGGCACCGTGGATCTCATGACCGGGGAGGGATTCCCCATGGGCAGAGTCGTGCTGACCGACCGCGAGAGCCATACCCTGCACGTTCGGATCGAAGAGCTTCCGGTGGGAGCCTCGGTCCGGCTCGTGCAGATGGAAATCCGCGAGGATCCGTCCACGGAGTACCTCGAGCCGAACGTTCTCCGGGACGAGCTCCTCGGTGGCACCACGGTGGAGGGGGTTTTCGAGGCCCAGGTGGAGCTCGACGCCTCGCTCGCGAGCTTCGCCCGAGTGGAAGTGCACAACGACATCGGGTGGCCGCTCGTGTTTTCGAATCCCGTCTACTTCGTCCGCGAACTGCCGGCGGGCGGCGTCGCCGCTCCACGCGTGGCGGCCTCGCTGGGCGGCTTGACGGTAGAGGACGTCCGCGGCTTCGACGTGACGGGGGTGACGCTCGAGCGCGGGGCTCGGCAGCTGACGATCCAGGGGTGGGCGGCCGCGGAGGGTCAGGGCAGCCTCACGATCGGAACGGGGGCCCGGGGGATCCCGGCCCGAGTGAGCGGCGCCGATTCCTGGTCGTGGAAGGAAGGCACCCTCTCGATGGCCGGCTTGGCCGGTGGTATCTCGTCGATCGGAATCTCGTGGGTCCGGGAGGCCGAGGCCCCCGAGCCCGTTCGCGAGATCGCGCTCGCGCCGGGACGGCCGAACCCGTCCGGAGGCGGTACGCGCGCGCCGTTCGCGCTGCCTCGGGCCACCCACGTCCGGCTCCGGGTGCTCGATGTGCGTGGTCACCTCGTACGCACGCTCGTCGACGAGATGCGCTCCGCCGGACAGAACGCCGCGACCTGGGACGGCCGGGACCAGTCGGGCCGGCCCGTCGCCAGCGGCGTCTATTTCCTGAGGCTAGACGCCGACGGCGAGGTCCACACCGCAAAGGCGGTCGTGCTGCGGTAGGGGCGGTCGGCGAGGGGAGGAACGGCGAATGCCGTCGCGCTCCTGAATGGAATGGGGTATAGGTAGCCGGCGATCCATCATCGGGCAAATCGGGGAAGAAGTGGAGTGGGGCGCGTGAAGTGGTTGCCCACGTCGCTCGAGAAGCGACTGCGCCGGGTCCGGAGCCGGATCCGGCGACTTCCGCTCTTCTCGACGAAGAGTCGCGGTCCCTTCCGGCAAGATTGGTACGCCGACGAACAGCTGGAAGAGCTGACGCGGGTCTGCGAGCTCGTGCGCGATCTCGCGGGATCAGTGGTCGAGATCGGGTGTTGGGAAGGAAAGAGCACGATCGCTCTCGCGAACGCCTGCTACCCGGAGACCCTCGCGGCCGTCGATCACTGGCGGGGAAACCTCGAGGAGGGGCAGGATCACGAGTCGATTCGAGTCCTGAAGGAAACAGACGTCTTCGCTGCGTTTCAACGCAACGTGCGGGAGATGACGCGACAGAACGTGCGGATCTGCAAGACCGACGCGTTCGACTTCCTCTCGGACTTCGAGAAACCGATCAAGTTCTGCCACATTGACGCCAGCCACGACTATCGCAGCGTCCGAAGAACGATCGAGATGCTGCTTCCGCGGCTCGTTCCCGGCGCGATCCTCTGCGGCGACGACTATCTTTCGGCCCACCGGGGTCGGGAGGATCTCGAAGGGGGTGTCGAGAGAGCGGTATCGGAGTTGCTCGAAGGCCACGAGCACGTGAGGAATTTCTGGTATTGGCAGTACACGCCCCGAGGCCAGTGATCAGCACTTTTGGCATCGCTCGTAGGATCGTTCCCGTCGTCGTCGCGGCGCTCGCGGCCGGCTGTTCCGGCCCCGCCGCCGACGCGCCGTCCGCCGTCCCTCTCACCATCGATACGTGGCGGGCCGACGCCTTCGGAGCGGGCGGTCATCCGGAACTGCGCACGCCGCATCTCGACCGCGTTTTCCGAGGCGGCGTCCAATTCTGCGAGGCCTACTCGCCGATCCCCACCACCCTTGCCTCGCACGTGTCGATGCTCACCGGGATCTGGCCGCCTGCGCCCGGCGTGCCGCGGAACGGTTGGCAAGCTCCCGACGACTTGACGTCGATCGCCGAAACCCTGCAGAAGCAAGGGATCGCTACGTGGGTGTTCGTCTCCAGCGTCGTCCTGGGCGGTGAAACGAACGTGGGCCAGGGGTTCGACGTCTTCGAGGACGACATGGCCGACGGCCTGGACCGCTGGCCGCCGCGATTTTCGCGCTCGTCCCGCCGACGGCGAGCGAGGCCCAGGAAGAGGTGCTCGGCTCCACGATCATTCTCGAGATCGGGAGCCAGACGATCCAGCGCGACGTTCTTCCCGGTCAGAGCTACCCTGCGGCCAGCGACCCGCGTGTGCACGTAGGGCTGGGAGCCCCCGAGGGGGTGCGCCGGGTTCGCGTGCTCTGGGTGGACGGCGAGGTCGAGGCGTTCGGGGACTTCGACGCCGGCGCCTACCACGAGATCGTCCGCGGGCGAGGAGCGCGGCCCCAGGGCCGGGGAGTTCCCGCATGTCGAGCGAGGTGAACAGCCCCGGCTGGGTTTTGCA
>JALGZO010000696.1 GCA_025774865.1 bacterium
GAGGTCCTTGGCGGCTTCCATCAGAACGTACGCCCCATAGACATCCGTCTGCACGAAACTGCCGGGATCTCCGATGGAGCGGTCAACGTGCGTCTCGGCCGCGAAGTTGAGGCAGACGCTGCAACCCTGCATCGCCTTTCGAACGATGCCGTCGTCGCAGATGTCGCCGCGGACGAAGTCGTAGCGGGGCTCGCCCGCCACGACCGCCAGGTTTTCGAGGTTTCCTGCGTACGAGAGCTTGTCGAGTACGACGACTTCGAGATCGGGGTACTTCTTCATGACGTAGCGAACGAAGTTCGAGCCGATGAACCCGGCTCCGCCCGTCACGAGGATTCTCAAGTAGTCGACCTCGAAGGCTCGACTGTCGGCTGTTCCCAGGCGTCGTCCGAGTCGCGGACGATGACTTCTTCCATCTTCCACGGGGCCGTCGCTTCGAGGCTACGCCCCACTCCCGCGTACGCGAAACCGAGCGCATTGAACTCGCGCGGATCGTACACGTTGCGACAGTCCATGAACACGTGCGTCCGCATGACGGTCTTCAGGCGTGTCATGTCCAGATCGCGGTACTCGTTCCATTCCGTGAGCAGCAGAATGCAGTCGGCGCCGGTCGCCGCTTCGTACGCGTCGTTGCACCACGTGATGCCCGGGACCCCGTCCAGCTTCGAAACCACCGGATCGTGCGCCCGAATCCGCGCGCCGCCTTGCTGGAGCGCGGGAAGAATGACGAGCGACGGCGCGTCTCGGACGTCGTCGGTGTTCGGCTTGAACGTCACCCCGAGGCAAGCGATCGTCTTGCCGTCCAGGTCCCCGAGCAACGCCCGAAGCTTGTCCACCATGCGCAGCTGTTGGCGCTCGTTCACCTCGACGACCGCCTTCAGGATCCTGAAGTCGTATTCCACGCCTTCGGCGATGTGCGTGAGCGCCAGCGTGTCCTTCGGGAAGCACGAGCCTCCGTAGCCGGGACCGGCGTGCAGGAACTTGTCGGAGATCCGACCGTCCAGCCCCATCGCCCGGGCGACGACCGAGACATCGGCGCCGACGGCGTCGCACACGTTCGCGATCTCGTTGATGTAAGAGATCTTGAGCGCGAGGAACGCGTTGGACGCGTACTTGATCATCTCCGCGTTCGGCACGGTCGTGCGGACGATCGGCGTCCTCAGTAGGTAGAGCGGGCGGTAGATTCGCTCCATGATGTCCATCGCCTGCTCGGACGATGCCCCGATGACGACGCGATCGGGGCGCATGAAGTCGCCGATCGCCGAACCTTCACGCAGGAACTCGGGATTGGACACGACGTCGAAATTGGCGTCGGCGCGACTCTCACGGATGATCCGCTCGACCAGAAGGCCCGTACCGGTCGGAACCGTGGACTTCGTGACCACGACGGTATACCCGTCCATGTGCTCGGCGATGTCCGCGGCCACCTGGCGCACGAAGCGCAGATCTGCCCGGCCGTCCTCACCGGGAGGAGTTCCCACGGCGATGAACACGACGTCCGAGCGACCCACCGCGTCCGCGAGATCCCCGGTGAAGCTCAGGCGGTCTCGGTTGCGGTTCATCTCCACGAGCTCCTTCAAACCGGGCTCGTAGAACGGGATCTCGCCACGGCCGAGGACCTCCAGCTTTCGGGGATCGTTGTCCACGCAGATCACTCGATTGCCGAAGTCCGCGAGGCAGGCCCCCGTGACGAGTCCGACATATCCGGTACCGACGACGGTGATGTTGACCATGACTTCCCTCGAGCCCGCTCGGAAACTCGAGCCGGGCAACAGGCGAGTCTAGGGGACCCCAGGGTCCCTCGTCAAAGAGCTCGCGTCCGCGGTGAAGGCCGCGGCGCTGAGCTGTGGGTCTCTCCCTGCGGACGAGATCGGTCAAATCGCTTGTTTCCTTGAACATGCTGGCGCCGAGGCGGGTTCCTTCGAGCGACCGACGCCGTGCCTTGCCTCGCCTGCCTCGGGGCCCGTATCTTCGGGCGCGGAGGGACGTCGTGGACACATCCATCACCCGAGAAGAGGGCCACGCTCACGTGGGGGCCATCCGGGTCCTCCGGCACCGGCTGGGCCGCCTTCCGACGGTCGAGGAGGTGGCCGAGGTCCTCGGATCGAAGGTCGAGATCACGAACCACCGCCTTCGAACCCTCCAGAGCCTCGGGATCATCTCTTTGGTCGAGAACCCCTTCGAGGTTCACGTCTGCGTCGAGGATTACCTGGCCCTGGAGAAGCTCCCGGTCGAAGCGAACGAGGACGTTCTGGCCGACGCCGTCCAGGACTTCCAGAAGCGCCAGAGCGAGAAGACGGACGAGATGATGCGGATCTTCGAGGAGAGTGACGAAAAGGGGGAACAGAAGCAGAAGCACGACCAGATGGCCGACGAGCTCCGCCGCTTCAAGAAGAAGAAGCCCGGCAAGGCCCCCTGGGAGGCGAGTGACCCCGGCGAGTGACTCCCCTTCTTCGCTCACCGTTACGATTTGGCTCCACCGGCAATCTTCTGGGCGCTTTTTAGCTGGCCGTTTGTGGGATCCTTGCAGAAGGTAACAGCAGGTCGTCCTCGATCGCTACCCCGGGCGAACGACCTTGAGCGAAATTGCTCAATCTTGGACAACGCACGACCGACGAGCATCGAGTGGTTCCGGATCTCCGTACCGGGAGGGGAAGATGCTCTACCGTCTGAAGGTCCTCGCGGAGACAGTCGACGCGAAGGGAAAGACGTTCCAGGCCAGGGGAACGATCCAAGAACTGATACGCGACGAAGCCGAAGAGATCGCCCAGCAACTCGAGGCAGGGGCAGTGACCCGGTTTTACCGCGGCGGTCAGCCGCACGGCCGTGTGGTCACGGCCCGCGCCACCGAAGACGGCCTGTGGCTGAAGATCCGGATTCGAGCCGGTGATGCCGACATTTGGAAGCTGGTGGAGACGGGAGCCGTCAACACGGTCGAGGTACAGCCGCTCCCGGCGGGCGTGGACGTGTTTCTGAAGTCCGTCGCGGCAACCTATCCCACCGCCGTTTGACCCTCGGAACCGCCTCGGCGCTCCGAGCGCGAGCCCAGGGCGGGGCGCCGCTCCTCGACGAGACCGGCGCCTCCCCGGCTCACATCCAGATGGCCCAAAGGAATGCCGCACCGGCCCCGGTCGCCACGATCGTGAACGGCAGGCCGATCTTCACGAACTCGCGCGTGGAGACCGGGATTCCTTCCTTCCGGAGCAGCCCGACCGCCACCACGTTGGCCGACGCGCCGAACGGCGTGAGATTCCCGCCCAGGCTCGCCCCGAGGACCATTCCGAAGATGAGCGGCACCTCGTTCGCCCCGACTCCGACCGCGACCTCCTTCACGAGGGGAATCATCGTCGTGATATACGGGATATTGTCGACAAACGCCGAGAAAGCCACCGAGACGACGATCAACGACGAATAGATGACAAGGTGCGAGTCCCCGGTGAAGCGCGCGAATCCGTGCGCCAGGTCCTCGATGAGTCCCACCGTAACCATGGCCTCGACCAGGACGAAGACCCCGATCAAGAAGAATGTCGTGTTCCAGTCGTACCGCGTCAGGAGCTCCCGGGCCCGTCCGCGCCGTCTTCGATCCTCCCAGAGCACCGCTCCGATCCCCATGACCATGCAGATCGTGCCCCCGAGCCAGTGGAAGCCGGGATCGACGATCGGCGACAGGGCGAGGAGTACGATCAAGACACCCAGGGCGTACGTCGGTACCCACGTGTCGACCGGCTCCGGTTCGATGTACGCGACGGGCTGCCGGTAACCGCGGAACAGCAACCACAGGACGATGACGCTCGCGAACGCGCCGACCTGGACCGCAAAGAAGATCGAAGGCTTGCCCTGGTACCAGAAGAAGTCGTTGAAATTCATGCGCTGGAACGATGCGAGGATCATGCTCGGCGGATCGCCGATCAACGTGCCGGCCCCCTGGAGGTTCGAGGAAATCGCGATCCCGATCAGGAAGGGGACGGGGCTCACCTTCGCGCGCCGCGCGCACTCGAGCGCGACCGGCGCGACGATGAGCACGGTCGCCACGTTCTCCACGAAGATGGACACGAATCCGGAGAACATGCACACCAGCAGGATCGCCATCCCGACCGTCTTCGACCGGTCGATCAGGATGTCGGCGATGCGAAGCGGTACGCCGGAATCGGTGAATACCTCCGCGAGCAGGAGGATCCCCGCGAAGATTCCGATGACGTTCCACTCGACCGCGCCGAACGCTTGACCGGGGGTGAGAACGGGACTCAGCACGATGGCGATCACACCGACCCAGAGAGCCTCGGTGCGCCGCTTCTTCCACACGATAAGCGCCGTGTACACGAGGACGAACACGGCGAGACAGAAGATCTTCGGACCGCTCATCGCACTCCGCTGCACGCTGGGGACGCCGGCCGCCTAACCTAGCATGCGCCGTCTGTTTCGCCGAGCTGAACTAGCGTCGGAGCCGTTCGATGCCAGCGCGGAGTCCGAGCCGCACCGCGTCGTCACGAATCTCGGCGGCCGAGCGTGCGCCGCGAGTCAGTCGAAACTCCCGCAG
>JALGZO010000697.1 GCA_025774865.1 bacterium
GAGGCCGGGGTGCGGCTCCTCGACGAGCCGCTCGAAGAGGCCTCGCGTGGACACATGGTGGACACGCAAAAGAAGAAGGGCGCTAACTGAGCGCCCTTCAACAAGATACTTGGTAGCGGGGGCGGGATTTGAACTCTCCCGCCTCTGCCTACATCGACTCCAGCGCGAGCGCGATGCCCTGTCCACCGCCGATGCACATCGTGACGATCCCCCGGCTCTTCTGCGCTCTTCGCATCGCGTACGCACAGGTCAACGTGAGGATCGCTCCGGTGGCGCCCAGCGGGTGTCCGAGCGCGATCGCGCTTCCCATCGGGTTGACCGTTTCCGGGTCGATGTCCATCTCCTCGAAACCACGGATGCAGGCGAGGGCCTGCGGCGCGAACGCCTCGTTCAACTCGACGTGGTCGACGTCACCGCCCTTCCATCCGGCGCTCTCGAGAGCCTTGCCGACGGCCGGCACCGGCCCCCAGCCCATGATCTGAGGATCACAGGCCGCCACACCCATCCCGGCGAGTCGCGCGAGCGGCTTCAGGTCATGCCTCTTCGCGCAGGACTCCTTCCCGATCAACATCGCCGCCGCTCCGTCCACCACCGCACTCGCGTTGCCCGCGGTGATGACGCCACCCGGCTCGAAGGCGGGGGGGAGCTTCGCCATCTTCGGGAGACTGATGTTGTCCATGATGTGCGTGTCGTGCTTCACCTCCACGGACTCGCCCGCGCCGTTCCGCTGCACGGAGACGGGCTCGATCTCCTCGTCGAACCAGCCGGCTTCCCGCGCCCGCTTCGCGTTCGCGTGGGAGCGGTGACCGAACGCGTCGCACTCCTCGCGCGTGATCTTGTGACGCCGCCCCAGTTCCTCGGCCGTGTTGGCCATGGACATCTGCGCGGACGGGTCGTACAGCCCGAGCAGCAGCCAGTCCTGAAGGAAGGTCCCCCGCGGGAGTGCCTTCGCGTCGACCGGCCCGTACTTCTGGACCCCGGTGCCGACCTTCTTCCCCCGCAGATTGTGGATGACGAAGGGGTACTGCATGCTCTCGCTTCCGCCGACCACGGTGAAGGGACGCGCACGATCGTGGCGCACGCCGGCGAGCATCATCTCCGCGCCGACGGCCACCGCCTCCGCGCCACTGCCGCAGATTCTTGCCACGGTCAGGGCCGGGACGTCGTCCGCGAGGCCGGCGCGCCACGCCATGCCCCGGGCCGCGTAGATGGAGTCGCGGTGACTGTGCGCCGCCATGCCCATGACCACGTGGCCGATCAGCCCCGGGTCAACGGGCGTGTGCTCGAGCGTCTCGCGGATGGCCATGCCACCGAGCTGGGTCGCGGTGAATCGCGAGAAGAGCCCCGGACCCTTGTTGCCCTCCAGAATGTCCGCGCGGGGCGTGCGGCGACCTCCATCCATGATGACGATGGAACCGTTCTCGTTCATGACATCCTCTCCTACTCGTGCAGGAAGGCCGCCGGGACGCGGGGACCATTCTGGATGAAGTTCTTCATGCCGATGTCGTAGTCGATCGTTTGCTTGCAGCGGGCGAAGCCTTCCGCCTCCACCGCGAGACCCTCCGCGAGCGGCTTCGTGACGCCCCGGCGGATCACGTCCACGAGGATGGCGTCGATGGCCAGCGAGTGCTCGCCGATGTCGACGTCGGGCAGCTCTTCGGGCCAGGACATCGCCTGTGGATTCACCGGCGAGAGCTTCGCCTCTCCGGCGACGTGCCGCCGGAGGAGATCCTTCGCCGCCGCGACGACATCCGCGGCCGGCTCGGCATTCGCCCAGCCCCACGCGCAGGCTTCCTTCGCCCCCACGTGTCGGCCCGTCCGCAGAAGCGGCCAGCTTCTCTCGAGACCGATGAGCCGCGGCAGGCGCTGCGTTCCGCCGTAGCCCGGGATGATGCCGAGGTTCACCTCGGGCTGACCCAGCACGAGGCCCGGTCCCACCACGCGAGCGTGGCAGGCCATGGAGAGCTCGGCTCCTCCTCCGAGCACCGGCCCGTCGACGGCTGCGACCACCGGCTTCGACATGGCCTCGATTCGGGAGAGAATCTCCTGGCCTTGCAGGCTCTTGGCCTCCGCCTCGGCGGGAGTCGGAAGGGCCGCGAGCTCCATGATGTCCGCTCCGGCGAGGGCCCCGTCGTAGCTCGTCAGCACGATGCCCTTCACGGACGCGTCGGCGTCGAGCTTCGCGAGCTCCGTCCGGAGCTCCTCCAAGGTCCTACCGTTCAGGGCGTTCATGAACTCGGGTCGGAAGACCGAGACGACGGCGATCTCCCCGTCGCGTACCGACGTGATGTTGCGGTAGAACTCCGGCAGCTTCTTCTCGGCGATGCTCGGAGGCACCACGAAACCCGGCTTCGCCGCGGCGTATTCCGCGCAGATCTCGTGCACGCGCTCCGCCCCCATGTCTTCGGCGAGATCCAGAAGTCCCTTGTTGAATCCCAGCGCCAGGCGGGTGAGCCAGTTGAACTCCCGCGGAGAGCAGATACCGTTGTCGACGACGAAGTACGTGCGGCCGAAGAGCACGGCGAGGATCCGATTCAAGACCTGATCCCGCAGCGTCTCGTCGTAGTGCGGGTCGCCGGGGTTCTTCCGATCGATCCAGGGGCTCAGCCCCTGCTTGGCGAGGATCGGTGGCGGCTCGAACCACTCGCTGCCGCTCGGGGCGTCGCGCATCAGCTGCATGCAGTGCACGCCCAGCAGATTCCCGCGAGTCAGGTCCATCACGTTGAACGGACCGCCGCCGCCGATCGCGTCGTTCACGATCGCGTCCACCTGGGCGGGCGTCGCCAGCCCCTCGTCGTAGATGCGCGCCGCCTCGGCGCAGTAGTTGCAGAACACGTCGTCGGCGGCGAAGCACGGCACGTCGCTGGTGACGATGGGCACCTTCCCGAGCATCTTCATCGTGTCGAGCATCCGCGCGCCGTAGTTCTCCTCGCCCGAGAGCACGATCTCGACGGGAGTCGATCTCCAGGCCGGGAAGAACGGATGGTTCACGAAGCAGCGCTCCGGGTGCTTCGTCTCGGCGGCGATTTGCGCTCTCGGGATGCCCGACGTCGCGAACCCGATCAGGCAGTCCGGGCGAACCGTTTCCTCGAGGTTCTTGAGAATCGCCTTCTTGACCGGAAGCTCTTCGGTCGCGGCCTCCAGCACGTAGTCGCAGTCCGCGAGATCCTCGAGGGCGGTCGTGGTCACGAGGGACTCCTCGACGGCCTGGGCGAGGGAGGGGCTCAACTTGCCACGCTCCAGACCCTTCTGGATGTACCCCCGGATGCGCTTCTTGCCCGCCTCGAGGGCTTCCTCCTTTATGTCCATCAAGAAGACCCGGCCGTTCTTCTTCTTGGCCAACGCAGACACGAAACCGTAGGCCAGATCGGGCCCGATGGCTCCCGATCCGATCACGCCGACGTTCATCGGTGCTCCTCCTTTTCGAGCGCAACCTGCGCCGCATGTGGGCAGCCGGCGTCCCGTCTCGGACGAAGGCTCGCGGGATCCTCCCGGCAAAATACCGGCGCGCCGAGTCGGGAACAACCGGTCGCGTCGGTGGCCCAGGTGAGGTCTCGCTCGGGGCGTTGTGGGGTCCTGCGCGGTTGCCCAAATTCGAGCCGGCGGCCTATTTTGGGGGCGTCGATTTCGGGCCGCCTTTGGGTGTGAGCGTCTGGGCTACCGCGGAGAAGAACACGCCATGGAGATCACCGACTTCATCTACCACCGTCCGTCCACTGTCGGCGAGGCCTGCGCTCTGCTTTCGGAGCTGGGCGAGGACGCGCACGTGCTTGCCGGCGGGACCGAAGTCCTCGTGGATCTGAAGCAGCACACGTTCGCCACGAGTCATCTCGTTTCCCTGCGCGACCTCTCGGAATTGCGCGAGATCCGGATCGACGACGACGGGTTGCACGTGGGCGCGACCGCGACCGAAGGCGTGCTCGTGCGGAGCGAGACCGTACGGAGGACCTATCCGGCCCTGGCCGAGGCGGCGTCGACGATGGCGGCGACGCAGGTGCGCAACCGGGGGACCATCGGCGGCAATTTCTGCTCAGCCGTCCCCTCGGCGGACCTCCCGCCCGTCTGCATCGCCGGGTCCGGCCAGGTGCGGCTCGTGGGCCCGAATACCGAACGTCTCGTTCCCACCGAGGAGTTCTTCACGGGACCCAAGGAGACCGTTCGGGAGCCGGATGAGGTGCTCGTCGAGGTCTTGATTCCGCCCACGGCGTGGGCCCCCGGCACGGGAGCGGCCTACCGGAAATTCGGCCTGCGCGGCTCGAGCGCGCTGGCGGTCGCCGGCGTCGCGGCGTGGCTGCGCCTCGAGCAGCGAGCGGTGCGCGAGTGCCGCATCGTGCTCGGCGCCGTGCACGAGACTCCGTTCCTGGCCTCGCGGGCGTCTGACGCGGTCGCCGGCCGGGAGCTCACCCCGGAGATCCTCCACCGGGCGGCCGAGATCGCGTCCGGAGAGTGCTCGCCGATCAGCGACCTCCGTGGTTCGGCCGATTACCGGCGCGAGCTCGTGCAGGTGCTCACTCGGCGCGCGCTCG
>JALGZO010000698.1 GCA_025774865.1 bacterium
CTGCTCCGGCTCGGCCTCGAAGTCGCATGACCACTCGATGCCGCAGCGCCCAGACCCTCGATCCTCCGGCTGGATCACCGCCACGTAGCTCCGGAACGGAGCCCGTGACTCGAGAATGGCATAACTGAAGCGACGGGCCGCCTCGTCGTGCGCCTCGCAGCGCTCGACGAACAGTCCCAGCGGGGACTCGACCCGCCGGATCGCCCCGACCCCGTCGCCCTCTACGCTCGTTACCTTGCCATCCGGGGCCCAGGCGCTGAGATCCCTGAAGCCCCGCACCAGTCCCCAGACCCGCTCGATCGGCGTGGGTAGCTCTTCACGTACGAACCCGCGCCCGATCTCTGTAACCAATTGGAATCATTTAAGATTTACTCCTGAAGGATGTTCCTCCAATGTTCCTCCAGCAGCCTGCTCGAGCCGGATGTACCGCGGCTCGCTCCGTACTCCTGTGATATCAGACATTGACATCATCAGGCCGATATCATAGTCTGATATCCCGATGAACAAGCGACAGCGGCGCACGCTGGCCCGGATCTTCGAGCGTCCCACCCGCTCGGATGTCCGCTGGGACGAGCTCGCGTCGCTGCTGCGGGCGCTCGGTGCGGAAGAGTACGAGGGCGCGGGCTCGCGAGTCCGCTTCGTCCTCGATGGATCGATCCTGAGCCTGCATCGCCCGCACCCGAAGCCCGAGCTGCGGAGGTACGCCGTCGAGGACGTGCGGGACTTCCTGGCAGCGCACGGGATCGAACCGGAGGAGAACTGAGATGGACGCCATGGAGTACAAGGGCTACCGGGGGGTCGTCCGCTACTCGGCGGGGGATCGCCTCCTGCACGGCCGGGTCCTCGGCATCGACGACGTGGTGAACTTCGAGGGGGCCGACGTCGAGAAGCTCGAGAAGGCCTTCCACGAGGCCGTCGACGACTACCTGGCGCTCTGCGAGAAGCTGGGGCGTGCGCCCGACCGGGAATACTCGGGCCGGATCCCGCTCCGCATCGACAGCGCGCTTCACCGGCGCGTGGCCATCGCTGCGGACTCGGAGGCGAAGAGCGTCAACAGCTGGATCGCGGACGCGCTGGAGGTCGCCACGATGCCTCGCCGGGCCGACCCAGTCACGCGCCGGAAGACGCGGCGTGCCCCTCGGAAGAAGACTGGCTGAACCTCACAGCACCCTTCAGCACGGAGCGGCGAGTACGTCGGGACGAGGGGCAAGGCGTGAACGATTATCACAGCTGCGTTCCAGGACATTCAGGCCCCCAGGCGTTGCAACTGCAACGCCTGGAAAACACAGGGCAATTTCGGATCGATCCACTCTCCCTGGTCCGGCTGCCGATGCATTCTAGATGCAGACTCTTCAGTCACGGCGGACTTACGACTATCGGGTCCAAGAGGCAATCTGCGAGACTGGGGATAGAGACCTCATTCCAGAGCTGAACATTCCGCGCTCCACCATCCGAAGCTGGATTCACCGCGGTGCGCCCGATGTCGTCACCTGCGATCTCCTTGTCCGCGATCGTGCTGACCTGCTTGCGGAGATTCTCCAGTACCAACAACGGACAGCCCTGCTCGGCGCGATTGTTGGTCTTCTGATCGTCATGCTTCGCGTCTCCAAGGTCCGACTCGACTATGAGAGACTCCCTGAAGGCGAGTCCAAGAAGGTCCTGTTGCGAGCGATCGAGCGTGCGGGGAAGGTTCTGCCTCTCGACGCGGCGCTCCGAATCGCACGGCTGTCGTCCTCCCGCTACCACAGCTGGTGTCGTGCCGAGGCCGGGTGCGAACTGGATGATCAGTCGAGCTGTCCTCGGGTCGTCCCCACGCGCCTGACTCCCAAGGAAGTCGACACCATGCAGGAGATGGTCGAGAGTGACGACAACAGACACATGTCGTTGCGAGGGCTGGCACTTCACGCACAGCGAATCGGGAAGATCTTCGCATCGCCATCGACGTGGTACCGGCTGGTCAGAGAGGCGGGCTGGAGACGACCTCGGAAAAGGCTCTATCCCGCCAAGCCGAAGCTCGGAATCAGAGCTAACGCTACAGGTGAACTGCTCCACTTGGATGTCACGATCATCAAGTTGCTCGATGGCACGAGAGCGTATTTGCATGCGGTCATCGACAACTACTCCCGGCGCATCCTGTCGTGGACACTCGAAGATTGACTTCGTCGCCTACTACAACAACGAGCGCTACCACGAGTCGCTCGACAACGTGACGCCCGCAGACGTCTACTTCGGCCGGAAATACGAAGTGGTCTCCGAGCGGGAGAAGATCAAGAAGCGTACAATGCGAAAGAGGAAGAAGGAGTACCTGGCCGCGATGGCGGCCTAGGCGGAAGCCAAGAACCGTCTCTTGCTGATAACTGTATAAATAAAGCAATAGTTCAGACAAAAAGAGAGAGCTCGCTCTGTCGGACGCATCGACGAAGCCGGGACGGCGATTGCTTCAGGCCGCGGAGCGTGGCGTATAGCCGCTGGTAGAGGGCATCGAGATCGTCCGGCCGCCCGTTGGCCAGGCGGACCTTAGCATCCGCCCACACGGCTTCGTCGGGATTGAGTTCGGGGGTGTAGGGCGGGAAATACTCCAGGTGGAGCCTCGGGTAGCGGCTGCACAGCTTCCGGATTGGCTCGCCCTTGTGGATCGAGGCATTGTCAAGGATCACGATCACATGTCCCCGCAGGTGGCGGAGCAGGTAGCGGAGGAAGTCGCAGACGTCGGCGTGGCGGATGTTGTGGCGATGGCAACGAAAGTAAAGTCCCATTCGCCGGCGCACGGGACTGACCGATAGCCCCGAGATGACCGACAAGCGATCGTGCCGGTAGCGATGGTAGATCCGCGGAGTCTGTCCCCGCGGAGCCCAGGTCCGACGAAGCGTTGGAATCAAGAGGAACCCCGACTCGTCGGCGAAGACGAGGTGCGCCTGCCAGCGCGTTGCGTTCTTTTTTCCTGCGGCCAGCGCGTCCGCTTCCAACGCTCGATCCGCTCCTCATTTCGCTCCAGCGCGCGCCGCTCGGGCTTCTGGGGACTCAGGCCGAGCTGATGGAGCAGACGGCCTACGTGGTCCCGGTGATAGCGCACGCGAAACTCACGCCAGATGAGCCGGCGGACGCGATCGCAGGTCCAGACGTCGGTCTTGTAGCCGTGCGCCAGCGGCCCCTTCGCGATCAACCGGACGAGCTGCCGCTTCTGGGCGGGCGAGAGCTTCGGTGGTCGCCCGGGAGAAGCGCCCACCTCGTAGACCTTTTCTCCAACCTGGTCGCGCCGGTCTCGCCAACGCATCACGGAGCTCGCCTGGCAGCCGATGCGACGAGCCACCTCGTTCAAAGAGAGCCCTTCGTCCAAGAGCCCCAGTGCGCGGCGACGCCGCGCGGCCAACACTGCGGCGGATCCCTTCGGTCGCATGACACAACACCCCCCAAGGCGAGAGTATTGCATTATTTAGGCAGATTTCAATAGGCGGATTGTGATCTCGCCACGGTCGAGGTCGATCGCGGACCAGCGCATCGCGAGCGCCTCCCCGATCCGGCATCCGGTGGATGCCTGGAACAGGCAGACCCCGTAAAGATGCGGGTACTCGGAAGCGGCGATCTCGAGCAAGGTCTGGGCCTCGTCGACCGTCCAGGCGTCTACCGATGGGTGGTCATCCAGGCTCGGGCGCCAGGCACCGGTTGCCGTCCGTCGAGCGATCTTGGTCAGATTCGGCAACGGGTCGTCCGTCATGTGCGGTCGACCAGTCTCATCCCGTGCGCGCAGGGCTGCCAGGATGGTGCCCCTCAGGAGCACACAGGCATTGATGCTCGGGTCCTTCCCCCGACCATCCGCATGCTCGGCCCGGACGAACTTTCCGACGTCTTCCTTTTGCAGGCGCCGGAGATCCATGTCCCCGAGGCGTTCGACCAGCCGCTCGGCGAACTGCCGGTAGCGTGTCGCCGTGGAGACGGCGACCGTATGCTTCGCGGCCCGAGCATAGTCCCGCACCGCGCGATCGAGGGGCAGGGGATCACCGGATCGGTGCCAGGACAAGAATCGGTCCTCGGTGTTCTTGGGCATCTCTTCCATGCGATTGAGCTCTCGGGTGAGTTTCTCGGCCTTCCGGCGAGCCGTCTCGCCCTCACCCACCGTGCGGAAGTTCTGTTTGCGCCCCTCTCGCCGCAGCACCCCCCAGACGTGACGTCCTCCCGGCTGCTTCTTCCTGTATGCGCGGTACCGAATCTCTGACATCTGTGTGAACCTCGAGGACGGCCGTGAAATCGGGGGCTAGGGATCCTTTAGTCTTTGTGGTCCGGTTGTTGGATAAGCGCCGGATTTGTTGGATAAGCCAGAGCCGCGATATCCTTCTAACTACCCGATTTTATTGCGCGGAGAGGTGGCCGAGTGGTCGAAGGCAGCGGTCTTGAAAACCGCCAGGCGCTGGCGCGCCTCGAGGGTTCGAATCCCTCCCTCTCCGCCAAAAACCCGTTACATTCCGTGGCTCGCGCGGAGAGGTGGCCGAGTGGCTGAAGGCGCTCCCCTGCTAAGGGAGTATGG
>JALGZO010000699.1 GCA_025774865.1 bacterium
GCAGACGTCACGGTCGTGCTCACCGGGAGCGAGAACGAGAGGTCGTTCGGCTCCGCTTTCCGCGCCCTCGAGTCAACCCGCGTCATCGATCTCATCGCGAAGCTGTCCCTGCGCGAAGCGATGGGCGTGATCTCGCGGATCAACGTTCTCGTCTCCGCCAGCACCGGCCCCATGCACCTCGCGGCGGCTCTCGGAATCCCGACCGTCTCGATGTTCTGCCCGCTGACCGCCTGCTCGCCGGAGCTGTGGGGGCCGCGAGGCAACCGAGCGGAGATCGTCCTTCCTTCGGACGGATTCTGCCAGGACCGCTGCCCCGGTGATCCCCACGTGTGTCGATTCGAAGGTGGGATCGCGACGACGACGGTGTTCGAGAGGGTCATGGACCTGCTCGAGAGTCGCTCCGCGGCGTAGTCGTCGCCCGGGACGGGCAGCCCACTCGCCGGCGGGGGCGGCGGGAGAGTATCCTGGGCGCGAAATCGATCGTGGTCCCAGGCCGGAGTGATCTCATGGGTCGTGATTCCGTTCCCATCGTGCCGCCGATCTACCGCGGTACCGTGTATGCGTTCGACACCTCGGACGAACTGGTGGCCGCCATCGGCGATCACCACGAGAACTTCAGCTACGGTCGCTACGACAATCCGACGGTGATGGAGTTCGAGAAGGCGATCGCGTACCTGGAGGGGGCCGAACGCGGCGTAGCGTTCGCCTCCGGGATGGCGGCGATCACCACCGCGCTCGTTGCGTGCCTGCCGGCGGGTGGACGCGTCGTTCGCCAACACGAGGTGTACGGAACGACGGCGGAGTTCTTCCGCGAGATCATTCCGCGATTCGCCGACGAGGTCGTCACCGTCCCCGGGGCCGACCCCGACGCGCTCGAGCAGGCGATTCGCGAAGGATGTGACGTCGTCTACCTCGAGACGCCCATCAACCCGACGCTCGAGATCGTCGATCTCGAACGCATGTCGAAGGCGGCTCGCGACGTGGGGGCGATCAGCCTCGTGGACAACACCTTCTCGACGCCGCTCGGCCAGCGGCCCCGGGACCTCGGTATCGATGTCTCGCTCCACAGCGCGACGAAGTACCTCGGCGGCCACCATGACGTGATCGCCGGCGTGCTCGCGACCTCGGACGAGCTGGGAGAGCGAATCTGGAACGCGCGCCGGATCCTCGGCGGCATCCTTTCGCCGGGGGACGCATTCCTGCTCCTCCGGGGACTGAAGACGTTGCGCCTGCGACTCGAGCACGCGACCGCCACGGCCGCGAGCCTCGCGAACCGACTCGCCCGCGATGCGCGCGTGGCGAGGGTCGGCTACCCCGGACTCGAGAGTCACCCGAGCCACCGCATCGCGGCCAGCCAGATGAGGAGCTTCGGCGCCATGATCGCGATCGATCTGAACGCCGATCGAGGCGGTGCCGAGCGATTCTTGAACGCGCTCACCGTCATCCGGCGAGCCGCCAGCCTCGGCGGGAACGAGTCGGTGGCGATGATGCCGGCCGAAGTGTCACACGCTCACGTACCGCCGGACGAGCGGCTCGCGATGGGAGTCACCGACTCGCTCATTCGGCTCTCGGTGGGCACGGAGCCGGAAGAGGATCTGGTCGCCGACCTCGAGCGCGGGTTCGCCGCGCTGGACAAGGTACCGGCCTAGGCCAGTGTTCCGTCTCGAAGGTCCTGCTTCCTTTTACATTGGATGGCTCCGAGCGGCAGGAGGCCGGGCGAGGGTGCCTCCCGACCTCGCGAAACGCGGACTCACCAGGCAGTCTAGCCGCCGGTGACGCGTTCCCGCGCATCCTCGTAAGCGGCGCGAAGCAGGACGGAGTCGCCGATCGGCCTCGAGAGCCGATCCCAGAGAAGATAGATCGCGGGTTCGGCCGCCGGATCGACCCCGAGAGAGTTCAACTCGTCTTCGCTCTCCGGGTCGAGCCACCGCACGGAGAGACGCCGGTCGTAGAGACGGAAGGCGATGTCGTGGAGCTCGCCGCCGCGTTTCGTCCCAGGGTCCGCCGCGATGATCAACAGCGGGCACGGCGCCTCGACCCGCAGCGCCGCCCGCCCGAGCTCCCCGATCCCCCGAGCGTCGAACGGCAATCGGCTGGCCCAGACCGCCAGCGACTCCTCGACGATCTCTCGCCACCGCTCATCACGCGTGACGACCGCGAGCTCCGCCAGGAAGCGCAACGCGATCCCGTTCCACGCGGGATTCGGATCCGCCGCGACGACGAACTCGGGCCCGTCTCCCCGGCGATCCACGTTCCGGAACACTCTCTCCTCTTCGTCCCAGTACCGATCGACGAGCGCACCCGCGAGCCGTTCGGCCGCCTCGAGCGCGCGACGATTTCCCGCGACGGCGTGGACGGCGAGAAGCCCGGATCCGGCGTCGCCCTGATCGCGCAGGGTTCCGCTCCCCTCGATCCCGAGCGAACGTCGCGCGAGCCCGTTTTCTTCGAAGGCCCCGTCGATCAGCACGTCGCCACTCCACCGCGCCGGCTGCGCCATTCGGTCGTCTCCGAACGCGCGCAGACAGGAGATGAGCGCCTGCTGCAGAACGAAGTTCGCGCCGACGGGAATCTTCCGCGACACGGGCGGGATCCCGACCCGGCTCCGCAGGGCCGCGTTGAGCCGGTAGTACGCCGGTTGAGGAACTGCAGCGTGTGGAGCGCCGCGGCCCCGACTTCGTCCTGTCCCGTCATGCGGTACCAGGAGGCGAGAATCGCGGCGATCTCCGCGTTCGGCCGCAGGAGCTTCTCGCGGTGGATGGCGCTCAGGTCCGACGTTGCGGGGGCGCGATGGAGCCCGCCCTCCACGGCGTCGAACATCTCGCTCGAGAGGAGCGCGCGCAGGTGCGAGTCCACCGTCTGGTGGGCGTCGCGGCGGTGCGGGCGCGTGACCCCGTACTCGAGAAGGAACGAGAGCGCGGACGGATCGAGGTCCTCGTGCACCGCGAGCAGCGCGAGTTCGCTCGCCCCGAACCGATCCAGCAGGACCCTCGCGACCTGGTTCGCGAACTTGGTCTCGCTCACCACGATGGGCTCGCTCTCCGGCCGCGGCAACAGCGCGGGGCGGCCGCGGAGATCCTTCATGTCCTCGAGGTAGAAGTTGAACTCCTCCGGGTCGAGCGGCGGAAACGTCCCGTACGAACGGCCCGCGCCGTCCAGGAAGTGAAACGAGGGAACGAGGCCGGACTCGAGCGAGTAGATCTCCCTCAGCTCCGGGTAGACGGTGACGTCGGCGTGAGTCGGCACGTAGTCCTCGTTGAGGCGGCGGACGACTTCCGGATCCGTGAAGTAGCGCGTCCGGAGAAGGAAGTGGTCCCAGTTCCACGGGGCGGTCAGCAGGAGGAAGACGGGCTTCTCCTGCCGGGTCGCTTCCTCGAACGTCGCTCGGTTGAATCTCGACCAGACGACGCTGTCGGGAGGCGCCGCGCCCGGGGGCTGGGCGGTAGCGGTGGACGCAGCCGCGAACATCGCCGCGGCGAGGGCCATCTGCAGAAGTCGGGTCAGTGCCATGGTCTCGGTGCCGCGCGAGTCGTGGATTCTGGCGGGACGGCCCGACGTCCCGGAAATGCTAGAGGATACTCGTGATCCAGGTCCTCAGATACTCGATCCGACCGATCAGAAGAGAGATCCGAGCCATCACGGTGTAGCCGAAGCTGGCGCCGAAGGCGACCATCAGCACCCAGATGCCGGCGCGCGACGCTTTGCCGAAGGCCCCGGTGTGCTCCTTCGAGAAGTAGAAGTAGATCAGGCCGCACACCACTCCACCCACGATGATCACGTGAGAGACCGTGAACATGATGCCGTGGAGCCAGTTTTCCGGGCTGGTCGTGAAAAGCGGCAGCTCGAGCGTCTTCTGCACCTGCCGGATGAAATCCGACACGAGGTAGCGCGGCAGGTTCGTGCCGGCGGTGTAGCCGATGATGAAGGCCATCGCCCAGCGGGAGATCCACGCGATCGGCGGCACGAGCCGCAGCAGCAGGATGATCCCCAGGAACAGGGCGATCAGGTACACGTACTCGGGCTCCTCGCCGCGGGCCGCTTCGACGATCCCCTCGAACTGCCTCGGCCAGATCTTCGCCATGAGGTTCGGAACCATCGTCTTCCAGAACCCCTGCACCATCCAGAACGCCGCCGACACTCCGACGAAGAGATGCTCCGCGAACTTGTAGAACGCGTTGTCCTTGTACAGGAAGCTGAAGATCATCAACGTGAGCGCGGCCCCGACCCACAGCTGCACGGTCTGACCCGGATCCGGCTGCGTGAACAGGAGAACCGCGAAGCGCCCGAGCAGCAGAACTCCCAGGAGACCACCGACGATTTGCACGATCCGCTTCATCGTCTACCGCCTCGTTCCCGGCCCCGCGTCGCGAAGAACGAGATGTTGCCGAGGATGACGAACGCGACGATGACGAGGTGCGCCACCGTCTGCGGGAACATGCGGATGAGCGCCGTCTTGCCGGCCTCCTCGAACTCGGGATACGCCTCCGTGACGAGCGCCTCGTACTCCGCCGCGCCGAGCAACCCGCCCATGAGACCCTGGAGCTGCTTCGGGTAGTACGGGTAGAGCAGCGGCGCCTCCACCGCGGTGACGCCGCCGCCGACCGGAACGCCCACCGGATCCCCCGCGAACTGGACCCACTCCTTCAGACCCGGAAAGCCGGAGCCGATCGCGGCGACGAAGTCGAAGTCCCCGACCGTGCGGATCCCCTCCATCATGGGGATCTGATCGACCGGCCGCGACGGGAAGTCGTCTCCCCAGCCCTCGTCCGCGGTCCACGTTCCCCTGAAGTCCGTCGTGATCGCGTGGATGACGCCCTGGTTCCCGACCTTGAAACCGAGATTCAAAAAGTCCTCCCCGTATCGCTTGTCGGGGAAACCCGTGGCGATGACGGTGTCCAGCACCCTCCGGATGAGAGGCGGCCCGGTCGCCCAGATCGTCAGGCAATAGAGCCTGAGATCCTTCTTGAGCACGTGCCGGGCGATGGCATGCGCCATCGGATCGTTCTCGGGGACCGTGCTCGGGCCGTAGTCCAGCGAGAGCAAGACTTTCGAGCCCGGCGGCAGCTCGTCGATCGCCTGGTAGAGAGTCTTCACGATCGGGCTCGGCGGCACCGGGGCCGGCCGTCCCAGCAGCAGCGGGATCGTGACGGCGACGGCAATCAGGACGAAGATCCAGCGACGATCCAGATGGCCGAGTTTCTCCAAGAAGTTCATGAGCCTAGTCGCCCCCGCCGAGGTGAGACCGCTCGATTCCGAGAATGAGGCGGAGCGAGTTGGACACGATACCCAGGGCGATCCCGATCTGGATCGTCCGCTGCCCGGCCAGGTTCGGGTTCGACATGATCCACGCGGACAGGTTCGGGATGTGGAAGTAGTCCGAGAGCGGCGCCGGCATCCATCCCGTGAGCCAGTGGCCCACCGGGGTCCGGCCGACCAGGATCACGAACGCCGCGAGCAAGAGCACGGTGGCTTCCGGCGTCTTCGCGCGGAACGCACGGTAGCTCGCGGAAGCCACGAAGAACGCGAGCAGCGAGAACATCGTGGCCTGACACGGCGCGAAGATCGCGATGTACAGCCAGTCGAAGAACAGCCGCGAGTCGGTGAGATCGCCGCCGGGCGTGAACGCAATCCCTCCCTCCCCGTCCGTGCCTACCATCGCGAGCCCGACGATCAGCATCACGAGAAAGCCGACGACCGTGACGACGGAGAACTGCCACTCGTGATCGCGCCGCGACACCCTCACGAGGTGGATTCGGAGGAGGTTCCCGCCCCCGAGGACGAACGCGAATGCCGCGATGATGTCGAAGAAAACGGGGATGACGCGGTCGGCTTCGGCAAAGGGCTCATGAGGCACGAAATACGCGACGATCAGGATGACGCCGACGATGCCCGTGATGAACAGGGGAACATTACGCTTCAACGGCCGTTCTCCACCAAGAAGAGACCGTTCACGACGAGCCTCCCCCGAAGAGCGTGTAGAAGAAGTCGTTCACGGCCTGGATCGGACCGCCCTCGACGAACTGGGCCAGGGTGGCGACGATCGTGCCGACGCCGATCATGACCATCGCGATGAACTTGCCGACGTCCTGTCCCTTGAGCGACCCGAGCATCTTCTCGTCTTGCGAGAGATACGCGCTGGCCGCGAACAGCTCTTCACCGATGAGCGTGTAGTCGCAAGCTGCGACGAAGAACGGGAGCTGCGTGGGCATCGCCGTACCCGCGATCTGAATCGCGCCGATCGAGTTGCCGGTCTCCGCGAGAATCAGGGACTCGGCGAAGAAAGCGCCCAGATAGAAGCAGGTGGCCGGCTTCTTTCGAATCATCAGCCCGTCCACGTGCGCGACGAATCCGAACTGTTCGTCGGTCACGTAGTAGATGCTGTCGTCGCGGTAGGCGTCGGGGCGTCCGGCGGAGAGGTACGCTTCCTTCACCGTTTCGCGCGCCGTGCTCATCACGAGCGAACGGCTCGTCGGCATGATGATGCTCGTCTCGTACTCGGCGACCATCTTGGCGATCGACCCGAGGATCGTGATGCCCGCGACCGTCTGAACGTTGTCCATGTCCTGAATGCCCGAGATGTAGAGGACCGGCTGTCCCATCTCGGTGGCGCGCCCGACGGCTTCCGTCACGGCGTCCATGCCGGCGATCTTCCGCACGTACAGCTTTTCGCCGGCGTGCGCACGGGAGATGTACATCACGATCGCCCCGCACACCGCGAGCATGATCCACAGGGTCCAGAACCGACCCCGGTCGAACCACTGCCCCGACGGCGACACGGCGGCGGACGCTATCGAGACGCCCTCTCCCCCCGGGCCGACCGCGATGACCTGGTACGCATAGCCCACGCCGTTCTCGAGCCCGTTGTCACGCAGCGCGGTCGTTCCGGCGGGAACGGTCGCGGCTTCCTCGAACGGCCCACCGGAGGCGGACCGGAGGACCCGAT
>JALGZO010000700.1 GCA_025774865.1 bacterium
TCTACACCGGGGTCGGCCGACGGGTTCACGGAAAGTCCGGAGCTCCCGGCGCCGGGGCCGGGTTGACCGGTCGCTCACCACCTCCTACCTTCGCGCCATGGAGATCCTGCTCGCGCTCGGCGTCTTCGGGGGGGCCGTGGCGCTCCTGTCCCTCGGAACCCTCTACTTCCGCCGGCCTCTCAAGGGCTCCTGTGGAGGCGTGGCCGCCGCGCTGGGTGAAGACGCGGATGAGACCTGCAGCGTGTGCGGGCGATCCACCTCCGACTGCCCCGACGGAGCTCCCGAGAAGGCCGCTCAGTAGCCGGCCCCGACCCCCTTCCCCGCGTCTCGAATCGCTCCCGATTCTCGCGATTCCGGCCCGGCCCGGAGCGAAAAGGACGCCTCTCCACATCACCTTGAAGTCCCCCGTCAAAAACCACTAAAGTGCGCATATCGAGGGCAAAGGGCCCTTTTTTCAGCAAGCGGTGCCAACCCACAGGGTGCCAACATCCGGACTTGAAAGGGGCTACTCATGCTTCAACGGCTACTCGCTGTTCTTGGCACGGTCGTCTTCATTTCCGGAGCCACCGCTCACGCCACCGAAACTCAGATCACGAACGATACTTCGAGTGACCAGCGCCCCGCCTGGTCGCCCGACGGAAACACGATCGTCTTCGATTCGAATCGTTCGGGGGTCCGCGACCTGTGGTTGGTTCCCGCCGCCGGCGGAACTCCCACGCAGCTCACCACCAACGTCGAACTCGACCAACATCCGGACTGGGCGCCGGGATCCGATACGATCGTCTTCAGCGCCATCGTCGGGGGCGGCCTGCCCGACATCTACACGATTCCCGCGACTGGCGGATCGCCCACGCTGCTGATCGCGGACGCCGGAACCAGCGACCGCTTCCCCGCCTGGTCGCCCGACAGCACGCAGATCGCGTATTCCCGCGACTCCGACATCTACGTGGCGCCGGCCTCCGGTGGCACGCCGGTCCAGATCACCACGGACCCCGGGACCGATCTGCACCCGACCTGGTCCCCGGACGGTACCCAGATCGCGTTCCTGTCGAACCGGACCGGGAACAACGACATCTGGATCATCCCGTCGACCGGCGGCACCGCGACCCAGCTCACGACGGATCTTGCGAACGACGGAGCTCCGGATTGGTCTCCCAGCGGAGGGTTGATCGCCTTCCAGTCGAACCGGAGCGGCAACAACGACATCTGGATGATCCCGGCCGGCGGCGGCACCGCGATCCAGCTCACGACCACGGGCGGGAACGACGTGCAGCCGGACTTTTCGCCGGACGGCTCGGCGATCGTGTTCGCACGCGCGAACAACATCTGGGTCACCACGCTCCCGGAGGCCGACCTGTCGATCGACAAGACCGTCGACAACGCGGTCCCATCCGAGGGCGACGCGATCCAGTTCACGGTCACGCTCACGAACGACGGTCCGGACGCAACGACCGGCATCGAGGTCACCGATCTGCTGCCGATGGGACTCACGTTCCAATCGTTCGTCGCATCCTCCGGCAGCTACGCCAGCGGCACCGGACTCTGGACCATCGCGAGCCTCGCGAACGGCGCGAGCGAGACCCTCTCGATCACTGCCGTGGTCGACAGCGGGACCGCCGGCACCATGATCGTGAACACCGCGGCCGTGACGGCGTCGGATCTCCCCGACCCGAATTCCGGCAACGACTCCGGCAGCGCCACGGTGAACGTCGCCGGGATCGTCGCCGGTTCCTTCACGCAACTCACGGACGTCGGCGCCAGCGATCAGCGTCCCGCCTGGTCGCCGGACGGCGCGACGATCGTGTTCGACTCCAACCGGACCAGCGCCCGCGACCTGTGGTTGATCCCGGCCATCGGCGGCACCGCCACCCAGCTCACGTCGAACGTCGAGATCGATCAGCACGCCGACTGGGCGCCCGGCTCCGCGAGGATCGTGTTCAGCGCGATCGTCGGAGGCGGCCTGCCGGATCTCTACGAGATCCCGGCGTCGGGCGGACCGCCCACTTTGCTCTTCGCCGATCCGGAGACCAACGACCGGTTTCCGGCCTGGTCGCCCGACAGCACCCAGATCGCGTACTCCCGCGACAACGACATCTACGTGATGCCGGCGGGCGGCGGCACTCCGGTTCAGATCACGACCGATCCCGGCGTCGATCTGCACCCGACGTGGTCGCCGGACGGCGCCCAGATCGCGTTCCTGTCGAATCGGTCGGGCAACAACGACATCTGGATCATCCCGTCGACCGGTGGGACCGCCACGCAACTCACGACACACTCGGCGAATGACGGGGCGCCCGACTGGTCGCCCGATGGCGCGCAGATCGCGTTCCAGTCGAATCGCACCGGCAACAACGACATCTGGCTGATCCCCGCGGCTGGGGGTGTCCCGGCGCAGGTCACGACCAGTGCCGGCAACGACGTTCAACCGGACTGGTCGCCCGACAGCCGGCAGATCGTCTTCGCCCGCAACAACAACCTCTGGATCTTCTCGTATCCGAGCGCGGACATCGGCGTATCGAAGATCGTGGACAATGAGAATCCGAACGAAGGCGACACGATTCAGTTCACGATCGACGTGACGAACCACGGTCCGTTCGATGCCACCGGCGTCGACGTGACGGACCTGTTGCCGGTCGGCCTCACGTATCAGTCCGACACGCCCACGGCCGGGAGTTACGACTCCGGTAGTGGCGTCTGGACCGTCGGCGCGCTGGCCGACGGCGTGACCGAGACGCTCACGATCGCCGCCACCGTGGACGGCGGCACGGGTGGCTCGAGTCTCGTCAACACCGCTTCCGTCACGGCGTCGAGCCCCCTCGACCCCAACACCGCGAACGACTCCGACCTCGCCGTCGTCTTCGTCAAGAGCGTGGATCTCGCGGTCGTGAAGCAGGTGGACAACCCGAATCCGAACGAAGGCGACACCGTCGAGTTCGCGGTGTTCCTCGTCAACTTCGGTCCGAGCGTGGCCACGAACGTGCAGGTCACGGATCTCGTTCCCGCGGGACTGACGTACGTGTCGTCGAGCACGTCGCAGGGAACGTACGACGAAAGCACCGGAGTCTGGGACGTCGGCACCAAGGCGCCCGGCGCCACCGACGCCGACACGCTGACGATCACGATCACGGTCGACGCCGGCACCGCCGGCCAGACGATCGAGAACGTCGCGACCGTCACGCAGGTGACGGAGGCGGACGGCAACCCGCTCAACGACAGCTTCTCGGCGTTCCTGACGATTCAGTCCGCCGACCTCGGCGTCGTGAAGTCGGTCAGCGACCCGACGCCCACCGAGGGGGACGACATCTCCTACCTCCTCGTCTTGACGAACACGGGGCCGAACGACGCCACGAACGTGCAGGTGTCGGAGCCATTGCCGGCCGGAGTGACCTTCACTTCCGACGATCAGACCAAGGGTACCTACAACCCGGGCACCGGCCTGTGGGAGGTCGGGAGCATCCCCGCGTCCGTGTCCGACACGCTGACCGTCCTGGTCTCGGTCGACGCCGGCACCGGCGGCTCGACGATCACGAACACCGCCACCGTCCTCGGCGCGGACCAGGGCGACCCGAACCCCGCGAACGACATGGACAGCGCCAGCATCGACGTGCAGCTGCCGGTGCTCGGCACGGAAACCCAGATCACGACCGCCGGCAGCGACCAGCGCCCCGCCTGGGCTCCCGACCAGTCCGGCATCGTGTTCGACTGCAACCGGAGCGGCAATCGCGACCTGTGGGTCATTCCCGTGAGCGGCGGCACGGCCACGCAGCTGACGACGAACATCGAGATCGATCAGCACGCCGATTGGTCTCCCAGCGCGACGCGGATCGTGTTCAGCGCGATCATGGGCGGCGGCCAGCCCGATCTGTACGAGATCCCGGCCGGCGGCGGTACGCCGGTGCTTCTATTCGCGGATCCCGGGACGAACGACCGCTTCCCGTCCTGGTCGCCGGACAGCACGCAGATCGCGTACTCGCGCGACGCCGACATCTACCTCATGCCGGCGGGCGGCGGCACTCCGACCCAGCTGACGACGGATCCGGGCAACGATCTGCACCCGAGCTGGTCCCCGGACGGAACGCAGATCGTGTTCCTCTCGGATCGGAGCGGCAACAACGATCTCTGGGTGATCCCGTCGACGGGCGGCACCGCGACTCAGATCACGACCAACCCCGCGAATGACGGCGCCCCGGACTGGTCGCCGGACGGATCGCGGATCGCGTTCCAGTCGAACCGCGGCGGCAACAACGACGTCTGGGTCATCCCGTCCACGGGCGGCACCGCGACGCAGATCACGACGACGTCCGACAACGACGTGCAGCCCGACTGGTCGCCGAGCGGCGGTCAAATCGTCTTCGCGCGGAGCAGCAACCTCTGGAAGTTCGCGTTCACCGGTGCCGACCTGCAGCTCGAAAAGACCGTGAGCAACGCGAGTCCGAACGAAGGCGACTCGATCGACTACGTGGTTTCCGTCACGAACAACGGCCCCGACGCCGCTTCCGGGGTTTCGCTGTCCGACGTGCTCCCGGCGGGGGTCTCATTCCAGTCCGCCGCCGCGTCCCAGGGCAGCTACGACAACGGCACCGGCCTCTGGTCGGTGGGCTCGCTCGCTGTGGGTGCCTCGGCCATCCTCACCATCACCGCCGAGGTCGACCCGGGCACGGGGGGATCGACGATCACGAACAGCGTCGGCGTCGCCGCGCTCGATCAGATTGATCCCGGCCCGGCCGACGACACCGCGTCGGTGGACATCACGGTCCTGAGCGCGGACGTCGCGGTGACGAAGACGGTCGACGACGACACGCCGAACGAAGCGCAGACGATCACCTACACGGTCGCCGCGACGAACCTGGGGCCGGACGCCGCCACCGGCGTCGTGCTCACGGATATCCTCCCGGTCGGCGTCACCTTCCAGTCGGCCGTGACGACGCAGGGCAGCTACGACAATGGCAGCGGGCTCTGGGATGTGGGCGCTCTCGCGGTCTCCGACGCGGACACCTTGACGATCACGGCCACGGTCGATCTCGGCACCGGGGGCACGATGATCACGAACACGGCGAGCGTGACGGCGGCCGATCAAGCCGATCCGGAGGGCGCCAACGACTCCGACAGCGCCGACATCACGGTGGGCGTCCCGGCCGTCGGAGTCGAGACGCAGATCACGACCGCCTTGAGCGACCAGCGCCCGGCGTGGGCCCCGGACGGCGCCGAGATCGTGTTCGACTCGAATCGAAGCGGGAATCGCGACCTCTGGTCCGTGCCGGCTGGCGGCGGCGTCGCGACCCAGCTGACCACGAACATCGATCTCGATCAGCACGCCGACTGGTCCCCGGACGCGTCCAGGATCGTGTTCAGCGCGGTCATCGGCGGCGGTCTGCCGGACCTCTACACGATCTCGCGGACCGGCGGCACCCCCGTGCTGCTTCTGGCCGACGCGGCCACGACCGACCGATTCCCGGCCTGGTCGCCGGACAGCACCCAGATCGCGTACTCCCGAGACAACGACATCTACGTCGTTCCGGCCACCGGCGGCACGCCGGTCCAGCTGACGTCCAACCCGGCCACGGACCTCCATCCGAGCTGGTCGCCGGACGGAACGCAGATCGTGTTTCTCTCGAACCGGAGCGGAAACAACGACCTCTGGATCATGGCGTCGACCGGCGAGCCGGCCACCCAGCTCACCACGCACTCCGGGAACGACGGGGCTCCCGACTGGTCTCCCGACGGAACGAGAGTCGCATTCCAGTCCAATTGCGCCGGAAACAACGACGTGTGGATGATCCCCTCCGGAGGTGGCACGGCGATCCAGGTCACCTCGACGACGTCCAACGACGTTCAGCCAGACTGGTCGCCGAGCGGCGGTCAGATCACGTTCGCGCGCGACGGCGGCATCTGGGCGACGGCGCTGTTCGGGGCGGATCTCGGCATCAGCAAGGCCGTGAGCGACGCGGCTCCCAACGAAGGCGACCTCATCGACTACACCGTCACCCTGACGAACCAGGGTCCGGACGACGCCACGAACGTCACGGTGGCCGACCTGCTACCGTCCGGCGTTACGTTCCAGTCGAGCGCGGCGAGCGCGGGCACCTACGACGACGGGACGGGCGAGTGGAGCGTCGCGGGTGTCGGAGCCGCCACCTCGGAGACGCTCACGATCAGCGTGACCGTGGACCCCGGCACCGGCGGCTCGACGATCACCAACACGGCGAGCGTGACCGGGCTCGACCAGACGGATCCCGGCGGCGCTGACAACTCCGACTCCGTGGACATCACGGTGCCGAGCGTGGACCTCGCGGTCGGCAAGACGGTCGACGACGGAACGCCGAACGAGGGCGAAACGATCAACTACACCGTCGTCGTGACCAACAACGGACCGGATGGAGCCACGGGCGTCGAGGTCACCGATCTCCTCCCCGCGGGCGTGACCTACCAGTCCGACTCCTCGACGCAGGGCGCTTACATCAGCGGCACCGGCCTCTGGACGGTCGGCGCGATGGCGCCCTCCGAGAGCGACACGCTCACGATCACGGCGACCGTGGACCCGGGGACGGGCGGCACGACGATCACGAACACCGCGAGTCTCACCGGTTCCGATCAGGCGGACTCGAATCCCGCGAACGACTCGGACTCCGCGGACATCACGATCCCGAGCGTGGACCTCGCGGTCGCCAAGACGGTCGACGACGGCTTGCCCCACGAGGGCGACACCGTCACCTACACGGTCGACGTCCAGAACCTCGGACCGGACGACGCGACTGGCGTCGAGGTCACGGACCTCCTGCCGGCTGGCGTCACGTACCAGTCCGACACCCCCTCGGCCGGCAGCTACGACGACAGCAGCGGCGTCTGGACGGTCGGGGACCTGGCCAACGGCGCGGCCGAGACACTCACGATCACGGCGTCCGTGGACGCCGGCACGGCCGGCTCGACGATCACGAACACCGCGAGTCTCACCGGTTCCGATCAGGCGGACTCGAATCCCGCGAACGATTCGGATTCGGCCGACGTCGTCGTGAGAAGCGTGGATCTCGCCGTTACGAAGTCCGTGGACAACGGCGCGCCGGCGGTGGGCGACGACGTCACCTACACGGTGACCCTGACGAACGACGGGCCCGAGGCGGGGACCACGGTCGGCGTCACCGACCTTCTGCCGGCGGGGGTCGCCTTCCTCTCCCACACCCTGAGCCGCGGCGACTACGACAGCAACACCGGCTTCTGGGCGATCGGTACGGTCGGCGTCGGAGTCAGCGACACGCTCACGATCACTGCCCGAGTGCTCTCCGGCACCGCCGGCACGACGGTGACGAACACGGCGAGCATCACCTCCGCCGATCAGGGTGATGCGAATCAGGCGAACAACACCGCCTCCGCCGACATCGACGTGCTCGAAGCGGGCGCGCTGACGATCTCGTCCCAGACGGACCGAACGTTCTTCGTGGGCGATCCGGCCACGACGATCAGCCCGTTCACGGTGACCGACGACCTGGCCGTGGTGACCGCGGCGAACGACCTTCGCATCCGGATCCCGGCCGGCTTCAGCATGGACTGGGACACGTCGATCACGACGGCCACGATCGCGGGCTCGGCGGCCGGGAAGGTCGCCTCCTCGGTGACGTACGAAGACGGCGGCCAGACGCTCGTTCTCGACGTCTCGGCTGACTTCGACGCCGGCGATCAGATCGTCGTCTCCAGCCTGAAGTTCACGAACTTCTCCGCCCCGGCGACCCCTGAGCGGCTCGAGCTCGAGGTCGCGAACGACGGAGCCGTCTCGGCGCTCGACGACCGGACGGTCGGCATTCTGGAGGCCGGGCCCATCGCGACCCGTTCGACCGCGATCGAGATCACGCCCGACGGCCAGGAGGTCTGGGTCGTGAACCCCGACCACGGCACGGTCGCGGTGATCGGCACCCAGGGCGCGAACGAGAACGTGAAGCTCGCCGAGATCAGCGTGGGGGCGCAGCCGTGGACCCTGGACATCCACCCGTCGAACGGCGAGGTCTGGGTCGCTTCGCTCGGAGCCGATCACGTCTACGTCATCGACGGCGCCTCGCGGACCGTCGTGGACTCCATTGCAGCCGGATTCGAGACGTTCGGCGTCGCGTTCAGCCCGGACGGATCGCTCGCGCTCGTCACGGCCAGCGGCTCGGACGAGATCTTCGCGATCGATGTCGCCTCGCGGACGATCACCGAAACCTTCGATTCGTTCGAGGAGCCCCGAGGCATCGCGTGGCGCGCCGACGGTGAGCGGGTCTGGGTCAGCCACCTGACCACGACGCGACCCTACGCCCTGCTGACGACGGTGTTCACGGGGTCGTGGACGCTATCGAACGTCGCGCTGACGCCGATCGTCGACGACACGCTCGGCGGTGTGCCCAACACTCTTCAGAACCTGACGGTGGGGCCGGCCCCGGGTGACTCCATTCTGTGGGTCCCGAACGTGCTGGAGAACAGTGCCGCGGGAGCCCTGGCCGGGAATCCGCTGACGCCCTCGAGCACGCTCCACGCGACCATCCGGCTCGTGAACGTCCGGCCCCTCGAGCCGAGCGATCTCGACCAATCGACTTACTACCTCAGCGAGTCCGGGACGCCGGTCTCGGGTCCGACCGCGGTCGACTTCAAGAACGGCAAGGCGTACGTCGCGAACATGAGCTCCGACGACGTCACCGTCCTGACCGACGACTTCCTGGACCCGGCGGAGATCACGGTGCTCGCCGCGGGTCAGGCGCCGATCGGCGTCGTCACCCACCGGACGCTCGACCGGGCGTACGTGGCGAACTGGCTCAGCCGTGACGTCACGGTCCTGGACACCGATACCGACACCGTGGTGACCACGGTCGGCACCACCACGAGCGAGCCGCTCACTGCACAGCTCCTGAACGGCAAGCGCCTCTTCTTCACGTCGACCGGTCAAATGTCGGAGGACAACCGGATGGCCTGCGCGTCCTGCCACGCGTTCGGTGCGAACGACGGTCAGGCCTGGGATCTCAGCCAGTTCGGACGCCACGTCCGGGCCACGCCTGATCTCCGCGGCAGCGGCTCGTCGCTACCGCTCACCTGGACGGCCGGCTTCGACGAGATGGGCGACCTCAACCACGAGATCGTCGACCTCATGGGCGGCGGCGGGCTCATTCCGGGCGGCGGCAACCCGCCCCTGGGGGAGCCGAACGACGGACTCAGCCAGGACATGGACGACATCGGAGCGTGGCTCGCCAGCCTCGAGCACCGGAGCGACACCCCGGCGCTCCTTCCGGGAGGGCGGCTCTCGAACGCCGCGCTCGCCGGCCGGGAGATCTTCGACGATCCGATGGTCGGATGCGCCGACTGTCACTCGGGGCCGCGCTTCACCGACAGCGCGCTCCACGAGAGCCCGTTCCTGAAACACGACGTCGGCACGTGCGACCCCGGCGACGAAGACGCCGGGCTCGGATTCGACACGCCGTCGCTCATCGGAGTTTGGACGACCGCTCCGTACCTGCACGACAATCGGGCGGCCTCTCTCCAGGAAGTCTTCACCACGCACAACCCGGACGATCTCCACGGGACCACCTCGCACCTGAACGCGGCGGAGATCGACCAGCTGGTGGCGTTCCTCGAGTCGATCACCCTGAATGCCGGTCAGGGCGGCGCGACCGATGCGGGGGTCGATCTCCCGTTCGCGATGCGAACGCAGTTCCAGGCGGTCTTCCCGAACCCGTTCGCGGCCGAGACGTCGCTTCGGTTCTCGCTCGAGAGTCCGAACTCGCAGGTCGTGATCGAGATCTTCAACATCGAGGGGCGGAGGGTCAGGACGCTCCTCGACCGGCGGATGCCCCGCGGCAACCACGTGGTGGGTTGGGACGGCCGGAACCACGGCGGCCAGGCCGTCGCGGCCGGGTTCTACTACGCGAGGCTGATCGTCGACGGTGAGAGGAAGGGCGGGAAGAAGATGACGCTCCTTCGTTGAGGGAGGAGCCGTCAGCTCGCCGGGGCGCCCATGTCGCGCGCTCGAGGACGAGACGCGGGGGCAGAGCTTCTCTCGAGGCTCTGCCCTTCGACGTTTCGGGGTATCATCCCGGTCGCCAGACCACGGAATGACCGCATCCAGCTGATCAGCTACCCGATCCGGGAACGGCCGGCTCCGGCCGCGGGAGGGTTCGAAGTGTGCGGAATCGCCGGCATCTTCCGCCGACGCGGCCCAGCGGAAGACTCCGAGATCGTAACCACGATGACGGGGCGTCTGGAGCGGCGCGGACCCGACGGGCAGGGCGTCGAGCACGACGGGGCCGTCACGCTCGGCAACCGCCGCCTCGCCATCCTCGATCTCTCCGACGCCGGGCGGCAGCCGATGCGCAGCCGCGACGGTCGGTGGCTCGTCACGTTCAACGGTGAGATCTACAACTACCGGGATCTGTGCGACGAGCTCGGCGTGGATCGGAAATCGCTCCGCTCGACCGGGGACACGGAGGTCCTGCTGCTGGCGTGGGAGCGTTGGGGGCCCGAGGCGCTCCAGCGCATGGTCGGACAGTGGGCCTTCGCGATGGTCGACACGCGGGAGAGCCGGCTCTGGCTCGCCCGGGACCGCTTCGGAGAAAAGCCACTGTACTTCCATCGCGGACCGGACGCGCTCGCGTTCGCCTCCACCCTGCGCGCGTTGCTCGCCGTCCCCTGGGTTCCGCGGGAGCTGGACCCCGCCGCGCTCGCCGAGTTCGTCACGCTCCGTTACGTCGTGAGTCCGCGCACGGTGCTCGCGGGAATCGAGAAGCTGCCGGGCGGGCACCTCCTGGAGGCGGATGCGGACGGCGCTCGGGTTCGCCGCTGGTACGAGCCCCGATTTCGGCGGACGGCGAGCCGGCGTCGAAGCGACCTGGTGGAGGAGTTCGGGGCGCGCCTCGAGCGAGCCACGAAGCGCTGTCTGGTGAGCGACGTCCCGGTCGCACTGCTTCTCAGCGACGGGATCGACAGCCGCAGTATCGAATCCACGCTCTCGTCGCTGGATCAGGCCGTGACCTCCTTCACGTTCCGGCTCTCCGGAAAGGTGACGCATCCGGCTCCTGCGAACGGCGACGAAGTGGAGCTCGTGGTAACGCCTGAGGAGCGGGTGGAGAAGATGGAGCCCGCGTTCGCGTCGCTGACCGAGCCGGTCGGAGACGGAGCGTCGCTCGCGACCTGGTTCCTCATCCGGCACGCGCGTCAATCCGCGACCGTGTTCCTCTGCGGCCACGGCGGCGACGAAGTCCTCGGCGGTTACCGGCTCAGCCAGGACCGATTCCGCCTGAGCGCCCTGCGCACTCTCGCCTGGTTGCCGAAGGCCTGGCTGGATCCGATCGCCGAGCGCTACCTGCACGGCCCCGAACCGCCGGGCGCGCGCCTCGACGCCCTGCGACGCACGCCGCGCCGCAAGGTGCCGGCGACCGCGCGCTACCTCATCCACCGGCCGCTCCCGACCGCCGACGTGGAACAGCTCGCCGACGCCGCGCCGGCTCCCCCCGGCCTCGCCATCGTCGACGAGCTCTACGCGCAGTGCAGCGAGGGGGCGGCGGACCTCGACCGGATTCAGGAAGTCCTGCTGCGCACCTTCCTCTCGGAGAACATCCTCTCGTTCGCCGACTCCGTGGCGATGGATTCGTCGGCCGAGCTCCGGATGCCGTTCCTGGACCGCGATCTCGTGGAGTTCGCGCTGTCGCTCCCGCCGTCCGGACGGGTCAGCCGCTGGCCCGGGCGCGCCAACACGAAGCAGATCCTGCGCTGGTGGGGCCGCGAGCACCTCCCCCGAGAGGCCGTCTCTCGCCGGAAGCGCACGTTCAACTTCGGGAACCTCCCGGAGCTGCTCCGGTCACACGGGAGCCGGGTGCGAGGCTACGTTCTCGATTCGTCGGCGGTGCGAAAGGCGTTGCCTGGCGTGGAGGCCTGGGTCGACCATCCGCCCGAGTTCTTCCGCAGTACGCGGGAGGGAACGCTGTGGGCGCTCCTGGCGCTGGGAATCTGGTGCGAGAACGCGGAGGTCCGGTGACGCCGGACAACGCCAGGGCGGCGACGTTCGTGTTCTTGCAGTACAGCCCCTCCTCCATCGGGGAAGAAGTCGCGCAGATCCCCTTCTTCCACTTCCTGCGCGAGGACCGGCCCGTCACGGAAATCGTCGCGGTGGCCCCGGAGCGGTCCGGGCGGACGCTCGAGAGTCTCGGACTCGTCGATCGGGTCGTGACGTATCCGGTGCGCGGCGGCTGGACGGAGATGCGAGAGGTCGTGCGGCGGCTGCGCGCCCTCCCTTGCGAACGGGTCTGGCTGCATCGTCGAAAGTCCCTCCGGGCGGCGCTCCTGGCCCGGGTCTCCACGACGGCGCCGATCGAGGGATTCGCCCACGGAATCACCGGCTGGTTCCAGCGGGTCTCGATCCCGTTCGATACCACGGGAACGTACATCGGAGAGAACTACGTCCGGCTGCTCGGTCGCAGCGTCGCGGATTTCGCGGCGGCGTTTCCGCGAGAGCGACGTGGGTACGCGGTCATCGTGCCGGGCGGGCGCACCGCGATCAAGCGCTACCCGCTGGAGCGATACCTGGAGATCGCGCGCGCGCTCACCGACCGCCTCCCCGTGCGTTTCCTGCTCGGGCCCGACCAGGAGTCGGAGCGCGCGAAGATCGCAGACGCCGGGGGATTCGAGTTGCGGGTCGCCCCCGAGATGCCCGGCGTGCGCGACCTCCTGCGCGGCGCGAACCTCGTGATCGCGAACGACTGCGGACCGGCGCACTTCGCTCACATCTACGACGTGCCGCGCATCAGCCTCTTCGACCGGAGCGTCGACGCGTCGCACTGGTTCTGGCCGGGACGGAACGGTCTCATCCTGGAGTCTGCGACTCCGGGGACGATCGGCCGGATCTCGTCCACCGACGTGCTGCGCCGGGCCGGGGAGCTGCTCGACCGCTGAGCCCGAGCTTCACGAGGTCAAAGAGGCACCCTCACCCGCCGTTGCTGCTCGGCTCGCAGAACATCGAAGCGAGCCTGCGCTGCGCTGACGCGGGCGAGGGTGCCTCTTGACCTCGCGAAGCTCGGCTCCTCCGGATGGCGACCCGAGCTCGATCACGCCGACGGGGAGTAGCCGGTGAGAGGGCCGGTGCCTCTCGGTCGCATCAAGGGCCCGTGTTCCTCTTGGGGTGTGGCATGTTGGAGGGCCCAGCGGACGAGAGGCACCGGCCCTCTCACCGGCGCGATGTTTCAACCCGCGTACCCGGCGCACTAGCCTCGGTCGCATCAAGGGCCCGGGTTCCTCTTGGGGTGTGGCATGTCGGAGGGCCCAGCGGACGAGAGGCACCGGCCCTCTCACCGGCGCGATGTTTCAACCCGCGTACCCGGCGCGCTAGCCGAAGCTGTCGAAGGCGATCATCGACGGATCGACGCCCAGATCGTCGAGCATCCGCTGGACGGCCGAGATCATCATCGGAGGGCCGCAAAGATAGTACTCGATCTCCGTGGGATCGGGGTGATCCCTGAGATACAGGTCGTGGCAGACCTGATGAATGAAACCGGTGGGCCCGTCCCAGTTGTCCTCCGGGAGTGGCTCGGAGAGCGCGAGCTTCCAGTCGAAGTTGTCGAAATCCTTCTTGATGTTGTCGAAGTCCTCGACGTAGAACGCTTCGCGGAGCGAACGCGCGCCGTACCAGTAGGTCACCTTCCGGTCGCGAGTTTTCAGCGTGTGGAAGAGGTGAAAGAGGTGACTGCGCATCGGCGCCATTCCGGCGCCGCCGCCGATGTAGCACATCTCCCGTTTCGTGTCCTTGATGAAGAACTCACCGTACGGTCCCGACACGACGCACTTGTCGCCCGGCTTCATGTTGAAGATGTACGACGACGCGATGCCCGGGGGCACGTCCATGCCCGGCGGCGGGGACGCGATCCGGATATTGAGCATGATGCGATTGCCCTCGGCCGGATGGTTCGCCATCGAGTACGCGCGGAAGACTTCTTCGTCGTTGGTGGCGTGATAGCGCCAGAGATCGAACTTGTCCCAGTCTCCCCGGTACTCCTGGGGGATGTCGAACTCCTTGTAATCGAGCTCGTAGGGCGGGATGTCGATCTGGATGTAGCCGCCGGCCTGGAAGTCGAGGGTCTGGCCGTCGTCGATCCTGAGATCGAACTCCTTGATGAACGTGGCCACGTTGTCGTTCGACTGCACCGTGCAATCGAACTTCTGAATGCTGAAGACCTCCTCCGGCACGCGAATGGTCATGTCGTTCTTGACCTTGACCTGGCAGGCGAGCCGCCAGTGCTCCTTCTGCTCCGCCCGGGTGAGGTGGCCGACCTCGGTGGGCAAGATGTCACCGCCCCCTTCGAGGATCTGGCACTTGCACATCGCGCACGTGCCACCGCCGCCGCATGCGGACGGGAGGAAGATCTTCTCGTTCGACAGGATGGAGAGGAGATTGCCCCCGGCCGCCACCGTGGGGCTCTTATCGGCGTCGTCGTTGATCAGGATCTTGACCGGCCCCGACGCCACGAGCTTGGACTTCGCCACGCCGAGAAGCATGACGAGCAGCAGGATCGTCGCGGTGAAGATGAACGTGGACAGACCGACGAGGGTGATGAGCTCCATCAGCCGGCTCCTCCGAACGGGCGCCTCATCACAGCTGGATCCCGGCGAAGCACTGAAATGCGAGCGCCATGAGCCCGGTCAAGAGCATCGCCATCCCGAGGCCCCGGAGACCCTTGGGGACGTTGGAGTAGCGGATCTTCGTCCGGATCGCGGCGAGAGCGGTGATCGCCAGTGCGAAGCCGATGCCGGCGCTCGCTCCGAACACGGTCGTCTCCCAGAAGTCGTATTTCCGCTCCACCATGAAGAGCGACGAGCCGAGGATCGAGCAGTTCACCGCGATCAGCGGCAGGAAGATGCCCAGCGCCGTATAGAGCCTCTGGCTGTACCGATCGAGGAACATTTCCACGAGCTGCACGACCGCCGCGATCACCGCGATGAACAGGATGAAGTTCAGGAAGCTGAGATCGACGTGCGGCATGCCGGCCCACCCGAGCCCGCCCTTCTTCAGGAGATACTCGTGGATGACCCAGTTCAACGGCGTGGTGATCGTGAGCACGAAGACGACGGCGGCGCCGAGCCCCATGGCCGTCTCGATCTTCTTCGACACGGCGAGAAACGAGCACATCCCCAGGAAGTACGCGAGAACCATGTTCTCGACGAAGATCGATTTGGCGGCGAGGTTCAGATAATGTTCCATGCTAGTGATCCTCGACGTAGCCGGTCCACGTGCGCTGCGCCCAGATGATCAGCCCGAGCAGGATGAAGGCGCCCGGCGGCACGACCATGAGGCCGAGATCCACGTAGCCGAGGTCGTACATGAACTGCGGCACGACCTGGACCCCGAAGAGGCTGCCACTCCCGAACAGCTCGCGACCGAACGCAACCGTGCACAGGATCACGGAGTAGCCGAGCGCATTGCCGAGCCCGTCGAGAAACGCCTGCCGCGGCGGGTTCGCCATGGCGAACGCCTCGGCCCGCCCCATGATGATGCAGTTCGTGATGATGAGCCCGACGAACACCGAGAGCTGCCTCGAGACGTCGTATACGAAGGCCTTGAGCACCTGGTCGGCGACGATCACGAGGCTCGCGATCACCGAGAGCTGCACGATGATGCGGATCTGCGACGGGATCCAGTTGCGAAGCAGGCTGATCACGGTGTTCGACATCGTCAGGACCGCGATCACCGCGAGTGACATCACGACGGCGGTGTTCATCTGTACCGTGACCGCCAGCGCCGAGCAGATCCCGAGCACTTGCACCGTGATCGGATTGTTCTCCGAGAGCGGATCGGTGACGATCCTCTTCGTTTTCTTGTCGAGCGAGAGGAGCTCGGTGAGCGTCTTGCGCGGAGCCTTGGCCGGTGCCGCCTGCGCGGTGCTCATGAGCTCGTCTCCTGTCGGACCTTGCTGAAGTAGGGCTCATAAGCCCGGAGCGTCCTCGCGACCATTTCCGACACACCCTTCGAAGTGATCGTGGCGCCGCTGATGCCATCGACATAGTGCTGGAGATCGCCGGGTTCGGGATACCGGTCCGCCGCCGTCCCCTTCACGACCGAGACCGACATGATGCCGCCGTCGTCGGTCAGGATCTTCTTCCCGATGAAGTTCTGCTGGAACCACTCCTTCTCGATCTCGCCGCCGAGCCCCGGGGTTTCGCCGTGTTGGTAGAAAGTGATCCCTTTCACCGTGTCGAGATCGCTCTCCAGGGCGAAATAGCCGTAGAGGGTCGACCAGAGCCCCTTCCCCACGATCGGGAACGTGTAGGCCGCGACCTGACCATCCTGTCGGACCTCGTAGAGCGGTAGCAGGTCCGGCTCGGAATCCGGGTCCACGTCCGAGGGCGTTCGCCCCTCCAGGACCTCCCCCGCCGGCGTCAGGACGAGCCCCACCAGATTCTCCTGAAAGGTCCGGCCGACTTCTTCGCGAGTGTGCGCCGCGTCGTAGAGATCCACCGATTTCAGGATGTTCTTCTGGATGTCGAGTTGCAGGTTCGCCTCCTGGCGATCCCGCAGCCCGATGGCGGCGGCCGAGACCATGAGGCTGCAGGCGAGGCAGATGATCACCGCGAAACGAAGCACCCGCAGGTTCTCAGACACGAGCCAGCCTCCTCCGCATGTTCGCCTTGACGACAAAGTGGTCGATCAAGGGCGCGAAGACGTTCATGAAGAGAATCGCCAGCATGACGCCCTCGGGATAAGCCGGATTGACGGTCCGGACGAGGATCGACAGAAAGCCGGCGAGGAAACCGTAGATCCACTGGCCCGTGCTGGTCGCGGCCGCGGATACCGGGTCCGTCGCCATGAAGACCAGCCCGAAGGCGAACCCTCCGAGCGAAAGCTGCCAGGTCCACGGGAGCGCCATGATGCCGGAGGAGGAGGGGCCGGCGACGGCATTGATGAAGAACGATCCTCCGATGCCGCCGAGGAGCATCGAGAGCATGATCTTCCAGCTGCCCACTCCGGTCAGGACGAGAATGAGCGCTCCGAGGAGACACGCGAACGCGGAAACCTCGCCGAGGCTCCCCGGCACCAGCCCGAAGAACGCATCCTGCAGTCTGAAGCCCGCCTGCTCGACCGCCGCGACCACCGCCTGACCCTCGTGCTCGGCGGCCACTGCGAGCGGAGTCGCGCCGCTCCAGGCGTCGACGGTCCGGGCGGGATCGACCGCGGTCCACACTTCTCCCGACATGTGCGCCGGATACGCGAAGAAGACGAACGCCCGCGCCGTGAGAGCCGGGTTCAGCACGTTCATCCCGGTCCCGCCGAACACTTCCTTGCCGACGACGACTCCGAAGCTGATGCCGGCCGCGACCATCCACAGCGGCAGGTCGGGCGGGCACGTCAGCGGAAACAGCATGCCGGTGACGAGAAATCCTTCGTTGATCTCGTGCTTGCGCACGACCGCGAAGAGGACCTCCCACACGCCGCCGGCGACGTAGGACACGATGACGATCGGCAGCATGTGCCAGGCGCCTTGCAGGAAGCACGCGTACCAGGTCGTCGCCTCGCCGAGCGCCGCGAGCTTCTGCCAGCCGGTGTTGTACATCGCCCACAGGAAGCACGGCATGAGCGCGACGATCACCAGGGACATGAGGCGCTTGATGTCCATGCGGTCACGCACGTGCGGAGCCCGCCTCGCGGTGACGCCCGGAACGAAGAGGAAGGACTCGTTCGCTTCGAACAGAGGATACGCCCAGCCGAATTTCCCGCCCGGCTTGAAGAGAGGCTTCAGCTCCTCGAGCTTCTTGTGGAGGTCTCGAGTCTCCTCGAAATCCATCGCCTAGCCTTCCTCTTCCGTCAGGAAATCCTCGATGCCGCCCGCGATGATCTCGCCGAACTCGATCTTCGAGGGACAGACGAACGTGCACAACCCGCACTCCGCACAGTCCTGCAGGCCTAGCCCCTCCATCTCCTCGAGATCGTTCGCCAGGATGCTCTTCATCAGGTACGCCGGGAAAATGTCGACGGCACAAACATCGTCGTACACGCCCGTCGCGACGTGCGCGCGGACGCCGCCGCCGAGGTTCGTCGTCAGGTGCGGCTCCTTCACCGGAGCCACCGCACCGGCGTAGGCGCGCCACCGGCT
>JALGZO010000701.1 GCA_025774865.1 bacterium
CCTGAGCCGTTTCTACGATCCGACGTCCGGGTACCTGACCCTCGACGGCGTGGATCTGCGCGACTATCGACTCGCGGATCTTCGAGCCCAGTTCGCGATCGTCCTGCAAGATCCCATGCTGTTCTCGACCACCATCGCGGAGAACATCTCCTACGCCGATCCGAACTCCAGCGAAGAGACCATCGTGCGGGCCGCGAAGGCGGCGAACGCCCACGACTTCATCGTCGCCCTCCCCGAGGGGTACGACACTCAAGTCGGGGAGCGCGGACTGCGCCTCTCCGGGGGAGAGCGGCAGCGCATCGCGTTGGCACGCGCCTTCCTGAAGGACGCGCCCATCGTCATCATGGACGAGCCGACCAGCGCCGTCGACGTCGAGACGGAGGCCGGGATCATCGAAGCGATGAACCTTCTCATGCAGGGACGCACGTGCTTCCTGATCACTCATCGGGAGAGCGCGCTGGCGGCGTGCGATCGGAAGGTCGTGCTCAAGGAAGGACAGCTCCTCAACGGCACGGCCCCGCTGGCGAATCCAGCCCGGCGCGCTTCCTGAGCGGACGGAACCGATGGGCCGACTGAAGAAGATCGAGATCCTGCGAAGCGACCTCCTCGAGCACCCGTCCGTCCGGGCCTGGCGCGAGCTGGGGCCCCGTCGGGTCGAGCCCGAGCAGATCGAGGTCCTCAAGGGCGAGAAGAAGTCGTCCGTCTTTCGCCTTGCCGGCGTCGGACCCGGAAACTCGGCGGTGATCGCCAAGCGCTGCCGGCAAGCGATCGCCGACGTCGAGCGCGCCATCTACGAGGACGTTCTCCCGGACCTGCCGGTGACGACGCCACGGTATTACGGAGCCGTGGAGGAACACGACGATGCGTTCAGCTGGCTGTTCCTCGAGGATGCCGCCGGCGAGAACTTCTCCGGGCGGAGTGACCTGCACCGGTCGCTGGCCGCCGAGTGGTTCGGGGCGATGCACACTGCCGCCTCCGGCCTGGCCGCCGCGGCTCGGCTTCCCGATCGAGGACCGGCCCACTATCTGGGGCATCTGCAGGCCGCGAGAGGGAATATTCTGCGTCACTTCGACAACCCAGCCCTCGACGCGGAAGACCGGGACCTGCTCCAGAAGTTCGTTTCCTCCCTGGACCTCGTGGAGTGCGACTGGAGCCGAGTGGAGGCGCTCTGTCGCGAAATGCCGAGAACGCTCGTTCACGGCGACATCGCGGGCAAGAACGCCCACGTTCGCCGAGACGCCGGAGAACCGATCCTGATCCCCTACGACTGGGAGATGGCCGGCTGGGGCGTGCCGGCCGTCGATCTGCTGTATGCCGACCTGGACGTCTACGCGGCCGTCGTGGCGGACGCCTGGCCGGGAACGGATGCTCGAATCCTGCAGGACTGGCTGCACGTCGGAAACCTGCTTCGCGGGGCGCTCGCCCCGATCAGCTGGCAGAGTCCCCTTCTGCGGTACGAGTGGGCCCACCGCGAGATGGCCGGCATGAAGGTCTTCTATCCGATGCTTCGCGACGCGATCCGCGCAACAGGGATAGACGGTCACTGAGCCCTGCCTCTATGCTGTCGCCGGATCCACCGTGAGTCGCCGGCGCCGCTGACTGACCCCTCCGCTTCGACACTTCGCCGCCGGACAAAGGTACGATTGTCAGGGAGGAAGGGAGGTCGAGATGTCGGGACTTCGTCTGGTTCCACCGTCCCCGGACGTGATGAGGGCGCTGTACGAAGAGTACTTGCGGGCGGGCAAGCCCGCCGGACTCACGTTTCAGCAGTACCTCCAGGTCATCGGCTTCAAGAACCCCGCCGACGATCGCTTCGGCATGGACGACGGTGTCATGTTCCGCGCCGCTCCCGCCTCCGATGGACCGGATCTGATCTCCGTCCCGAGCCAGCCCGTGCAGGGGTCGTTGCGTGTCATGGTCCTGCTGGCCGACTTCGACGATCGCGAAGGAACGAAGCCCGTCGCCCACTACGAGAACCTCTTGTTCTCCAAGGACACGCACGCCACCGGAAGCATGCGCGACTTCTACGACGAGGTGTCGCAGGGCCACGTGGACGTGATCGGGGAGGTCCATGGCTGGTTCCGCCTCCCGCAAAGCTACTCGTATTACACGAACGGCGACTCGGGCACGGGAAGCTATCCGCGTAACGCGCAGAGAATGGCGCAGGACGCCGTCAACGCCGCGCTGGCGAGCGGGGTGCAGTTTCGTGGGGACCTCGACGCTCTCGACCAGAGCACGGTGACGGCGCTGTTCGTCGTTCACGCGGGCATCGGGGCCGAGACGCAACCGCGCGGCCCCTCTCAGTCCGACAACATCTGGTCGCACAAGTGGTGGATGCCCACCGTGCAGGTGGGGCCGAATCTCGTGGTGAATCGCTACCTCACCATCCCCCACGACGCGCGCTTGGGCGTCGCGGCGCACGAGCTCGGCCACCTCGCGTTCCAGTGGGAGGACTTCTACGACCCGAACTATGCCGAGGACGGAAGCGCGTGGGACGGCTCCGGAGACTGGGATCTGATGGCCGGCGGGTCGTACAACGGCGACGGTCGCAGCCCCGCCCACCCGATCGCCTGGCACAAGTCGCAGCACGGGTGGGTCGAGCTCGAAGAGATCCGAGGCTCCAGCCGTTTGACGCTCGACCCGGCAAGCAGGGGCAAGGCTTACAAGCTCATCAGCTCCAGATACCGGTCGCGGCAATACCTCATCCTCGAGAACCGGAGCCGTAGCGGCTTCGACTCTCACCTGCCGGGCGAGGGATTGCTGGTGTGGCGGGTGGACGAATCCAAGGAGATGCCCGCGCCCCATCGGCCGGCGCTTCAACTCGTCCAGGCCGATGGGCGTCACGATCTGGAGCGAGTCGGCGACCAGAACGCCGGCGACTCGGGTGATCCGTTCCCCGGCAGCACCGGTCGCGAAAACCTGTTCGACACGGGGACGATCTCCACATCCTTCCCCGACGGCGACAGCTCCCGAATCGAGCTCAAGAACATTCGCCGAAACTCGCACACGGGGCGGATCACTCTCGACGCCGAGTTCGACGGCGTGCCGGTGATGGATGATCCGATCGAGCCTCCGGTCGGGGACGAGTCGACGGTCGTACGAGGCGATTCGGCCCCCATGGCCCTGATCCCCGACGACGCGCCCGGCGGCGTCCAGGACACCATCGAGATGGCCGGGGCGGGGCGAGTGCGTGGTGTTACCGTCGCGGTCGACATCACTCACACGTACGTGGGCGACCTCCGCGTCGAGCTGGTTTCCCCGTCCGGACAGCGCGCCGTCCTGCACAACCGGACCGGCGGGAACGCCGACAATTTGACGAGGACGTTCTCGAGCTCCGACACGGCCTCTCTCGCCAACCTGATGGACGCGTTCATCGCCGGCGAGTGGATGCTACACGTCAGCGATCATGCGAGCCGCGACACGGGAACGTTGAACCGGTGGGCGCTCCTGATCGATGTCGGTGAGCGATCACGGACCTTGCTCGAGAAGAGGGCCCCGGGGCTCGCCATTCCCGACAAAGATCCGGGGGGAGTGGCCGACGTCATTCAGATCGCGCGGGCTGGGATCGCTCGTGCCGTGCGGGTCGGCGTCGACATCACCCACACCTACGTCGGGGACCTCCGCGTGGAGCTGGTGGGACCGAACGGGGCGCGCGTCCTCCTGCACAACATGGCCGGCGCCGGGACGGACGACCTGAAGACGGTGTGGACGTCCGGGAGTTCGGGAGTGCTGGCCGCTTTCGTGGGCGCGCCGGTGCGTGGGGACTGGGTGCTGCGAGTCTCCGATCACCTCGGTAACGACACCGGAACGCTCAACGAGTGGACCTTGATCATCGACCTCGCCTCGGACGCGGAAACGGTGCAAGGCGCCGTCGAACCGGGCCTCGAGATTCCGGACCGGAGCGCCGCGGGCGTCGCCAGCCACATCGCCATCAACGAAACGGGCACGGCCCAGACGATCGCAGTCCAGGCGAACATCACCCACACGTACATCGGCGACCTGAGAGTCGAGCTGGTCGCACCGAGCGGCGAGCGGGCGATTCTGCACGACCGGACCGGCGGCAACCGCAGGAACTTGCAGCTCGATCTCGACTCCGCGGGTTTCACGCCACTCACCGGACTGATCGGCCTCCCGATCCGAGGCAACTGGGTGCTCCGCGTCCAGGATCTGGAACCGCTGGACGATGGGACCCTCGACCGTTGGGCGTTGACCTTGAGCTACAGCGGGTTCGCGCCGGTCGAGCCGGAAGAGGAAGTGGTGGAGATCGTGGAGGAGTCGGACAGCGCCTAGCGGTCCCGATCCGAAACGCGTTGAATTCGAGCGTCACACGTCCTAACGTGGCAGTGCGTCCGTCTGGCGCTATCCTGCGGCCCCCCCCGCCGATCCCCGAGGCCCATCCATCCGGGGTCCGCCTTCTCGTTGATCGCCCACTCCCGTGGGCCTGGGGGATCCGAATGCCGAAATTGATTCCGGTTCTGACCTTTCTCGTGATCTTCGCCTCGAACGCCTTCGCC
>JALGZO010000702.1 GCA_025774865.1 bacterium
CAGAGCTCTGCTTCCCTTCCGCGAACGAAGCCCTCACCGAAGAGGAATGGTGGCGACTCGCCGCCGGTCTGGACGAGCTCGCGGAGATCGCCCGCGCCCGGGGGGCTCCGACTCGCGTACCACGCTCACGTGGGTACCGTCATCCAGAGCCGCGACGAGATCGACGCGCTCATGGAGCGCACGCGGATCACGCAGCTCTTGGCCGATTCCGGCCACCTCGCGCTGGCAGGGGTGGATCCCGTTTCCGTCTTCCGGGATCACTGGGCCCGTATCTGTCACGTTCATCTGAAGAGCGTACGGGGAGACGTCGCCGAGCGCGTTCGCAGCGGAAACTACAGCTTTTCGCGTGCCGTGCGCGAGGGTGTCTTCACCGTTCCCGGTGACGGCGGCATCGACTACGGACCGATCTTCGAGCTGCTGGCCGATCGCGGCTATTCCGGCTGGCTGGTCGTCGAGGCGGAACAAGATCCCGAGAAGGCGCCCCCGCTCCGATACGCGGAAACGGCCCGCGACTACATCCGGCAAGCGACCGGATTCTGAGGACCAGTCGATGTCCACGATCACGAACCTCTCGAACATCCAGCGGACGATCCGCCTCGGCACCGACTTCTGGAACGACTCCTGCGCCCTCGACGAGCTCGCGGAGGCGGTCCGGGAAGGTGCGGTGGGCGCCACCTCGAACCCGGTAATCGTGGGACAAGCGGTCGAGAGCGGTCACGACGTCTGGTTCCCGGTGCTCGACCGTCTCCTCGACGAGATGCCCCAGGCCACCGAGACGGAGGTCGCGTGGGCTCTGATCGAGCGCGTGGGACGGGAGGCGGCGGCGCTCCTCCACCCGGTCTACCGCGACACCGGGGGCAAGAAGGGCTACCTCTCGATGCAGGTCAATCCGCAGTTCTACCGCTGTGCCGGCCGGATGGTGGAGCACGCGGTGGAGCTCGCTTCCGTCGCGCCCAACGTCGCCATCAAGCTTCCGGCGACCGCGCCCGGGATCGAGGCGATCACAGAGCTCACGCGCCGCGGGATCCGCATCAACGCGACGGTCTGCTTCACCGTGGCCCAGGCCGTCGCCTGCGCGGAGGCGGTCGAGCGCGGCGCCACCCGGGCGCCCGACACCCTCCTTCCTACCGTGACGATCATGATCGGGCGCGTCGACGATCACCTGCAACGACTGATGGCGGCCGACGGCGTATCCGTCGAGCCGGGGCACCTGCACTGGGCGGGCATCGCGGTCTTCAAGAAGGCCTGGCAGATCTTCCGGAGTCGTGGGTATCGGAGCACGCTGCTCGCGGCGGCGTATCGCCACCACCTGCATTGGACCGAGCTCGTCGGCGAGAACGTGATCGAGACCATTCCCTATGCATGGTGGCGGCGCTTCAATGCGTCGGCGATCCGGCCTCGGCCGAGCATCGAGGAGCCCGTACGCGATGAGATCCTGACCGCACTCAACGACGGCTTCGTGGACTTCCAGCGGGCGTTCGAGGAGGATGGACTCCAGCCGGAGGAGTTCGTTCGCTACGGTGCGACCGTCCACACGTTGGACCAGTTTCTCGCCGGGTACTTCCGCCTTCTGGAGCTGGTCCGCCGGAGAATGCTGCGGTGAGGCGTCAGTCCGCGAACGCGGCCAGCGCTTCTTCCTCGTTCGGGTAAAGCGACATCGTCGTGGCGATCTTCGTGACCTGAAAGAGGGTCAGCACTCGCTCGTTGAGGCTGCAGAGCTTGAGGGCCCCACCGGCGCCTTCGAAAGACACCTTCGCCGACACGAGGATGCCGAGCCCCGTGCTCGCGATCCACTTGACCTTCGCGAAGTTGATCAGGAGCTTGAGCTTCCCGTCTTCCGCGAGCTGCTTGGCGACGTCGCGCAATTTCATGTTTTCGGGTCCGCCGTACATCTCGCCAGAGACATCGAGAATGACGACGCCATTCGCTTCGCGCTGCTTGATCTTCATATATCCTCTCTTCCCGCGCTCGCGGGGCGATGGATCACGGCCGATGCGGCCGCCGCTCAGGCCGCCAGTGTACCAATCTGCCACGCCGGGATCCGACTCGCAACGCTGATCACTCCCCCGACAGCCTCCACAGGGCGATCGCCACGCGTTTCGCCTGGATGGGCAGCGTTCGCAGATCGGCAATCTCGTCGACGGTGTGACCCCCGTCACCCATGAGACCCACGCCGTCGATGGCCATGTCGACGAGCCCCGCGGTGAACGACACGTCCGCAGCCCCCGCGCGCGCGGGATCCACCGCCTCCACGGGGCCGAACCCCAGATCGCGGCTCGACGCGTCGAACATGGCGAGCAGGCGCCGATTTCCCTCGGTGGGCGCGAGCGGCGGATAGGCGTCGTCGAAGATGATCTTCGCGCTGGTGTGCGGGAGGTGCTCGGCCACGATCCGGTCCATCTCGGTCTTCGCGCGGTCTCTCTGCTCGATCGACAGCGCGCGAAGGTCGCCGATCACCTCGCAGGTCTGCGCGATCACGTTCATCTTGCCGGTCGCGGTACCGCGCCCTTCCTCCGCATCCACGTCGGCGGTCGTCCCTCCCACGACGGCACCCGGGTTGAACGTGAGGAACTCCTCGCCGCCCAGGGAGTCGTGAAACGCGGTGAGGATCCGGGCCATCTCGTAGATCGCGCCGCTTCCGATGTCCTCGCGGAAGATCTGCGAGGAATGTGCCGGCCGACCTTCCGTGTGCAGCCGCCAGGTCGTGGCCCCGCGACGGGCGATCACCGCCGTCGTCGGGTCGCCGTCTCCGTCCTCGAACCCGATCGCCACGTCCGCCCGCTCCGCCGCTTCCCGCAGATCACGTCGGGCGAGCGAGATCGGCCGGCCGGCCCGCTCCTCGTCCCCGGTCAGGACGACCGTGAAGGAGAGGCGATCGACCGCGTCGATCTCCGCGAGCGCCTGGAGCGCCAAGAGCATCACGACGATCCCGCCCTTCATGTCGACGACACCGGGGCCGGCGGCCGTGGAGTCGCTGAGGCGATGAAATCGCTGGAAGGGACTGTCCGTCTCGAACACGGTGTCCAGGTGCCCGATGAAGAGGACGCTGGGCGCACCGGCTTCGCCCGCTCTCTCCGCCACGAGATGTCCGGCGCGCGTCCACTCGGAACCGTCGATCCAACGAGTCGCGAACCCCAGCCGCTCGAACTCGGTGCGGAAGAGGGATCCCACCTCGCGCACGCCGTCGAAGTTCATCGTGCCGCTGTTGATGTTGACGGAGCGCTCGAGTAGCGCCAGCCCGTCGGCGACGGCAGCGTCGACAGCCGCCGCGATGCGGTGCTCGGGTTCGGTGAGCTCCTGGGCGGAAGCGAACACGGGCGTCAATGGAGCGAGGGCGACGAGCGCCAGCCAGCGGATGATCGGTCTCATCGGACGGCATGATGCCCGGGGAGGCGAATCGGATCAAGCGTGGCCCGCGGTCGGGGCGGCCGAGACGAACTGGACAGAAAATCGTCGCAGCGGGAAGATGCGGCCGGAGCCCGTATGCAGATCAACTACATCGACCCCCTGACGCGGGCCTGGGCCCGCATGAAGTCCCGGCTCTTCGCGCCGTTCTCCGCGAGGACCTGGTTCGTCGTGGGATTCACGGCGTGGCTAGCGACGATTTTCGAGAACGGGGGCAGCTCGGCCGGCTCGAACTGGGACTCGGAGAACCGGGATCCAGTGGAGTGGGGCTCGGGCGCGGCCGAATTCCTGGCGAATCTCGGGTTGGGTCTGCTCGTGATCTTCGTGATCACGGCCCTGATCGCTCTCGCGATCTTGTTGCTCTGGTTGAGCTCGCGCATGAAGTTCGTGTTCCTCGACAACGTCGTGCGCAACGAGGCTCGGGTGAAGGGTCCGTGGGCGGAGTTCGCGTCGCGCGGCGATTCCCTCTTCGTCTGGCGATTCATCTTCGGACTGGTCGCGATGCTGGTGGGTGGGGCGTTCGTCGGCGCCGCGATCGTGTCGACGGGGATCGCCCACGGAGTCGGTGTCGAAGAGGCCTCGGGGATCGCGATCGCCTTGTTCGCGCTGGCGCTCTTGGGCTTCGTCGTGATCCCCGCCGTCTACATCGGTGTGTTTCTCGAGAGTTTCATCGTCCCGATCATGTACCGGTTCGACCTGTCCGCGACCGCGGCGTGGAAGCGGTTCCTTCCGCTGTTACGAGACCACTTGTTCCACTTCTTGCTCTACGGGATCTTCCTCGTCTTGCTCAACATCGTGGTCGCGACCTTCATCATCCTGATCGGCGTCTTCACGTGCTGCGTCGGTTTCCTGCTGGTGGCACTGCCCTACCTGGGCACGGTCGTGACGCTCCCGGTGTGGGTGACTTTCCGCGCCTTTTCGCTCGAATACCTCGCTCAGTTCGATCCGGAGTTGAATCTGTTCCCGGACGAGGGAGGCACCGCGGTCGCGGGAGCGCCGCCGCCGCCACCCGCGTCACCGCCGCCGGCGGAGCCGCCTCAGCCGCCCCGCCAGATCGAGTAACCCCACCCGGCCACGACGATCACCGTGCCGATCCCGGCGATGAT
>JALGZO010000703.1 GCA_025774865.1 bacterium
GCCCACGTCCGCCTCGCCCTCGAGGACCGCATCCGGAATCCGGTCGAAGTCGACGACTGCGCGCTCCACCGGAGGACAATAGATGGATAGAAGAAGATTCGCCGTCGTCTGGAGCCCCGGCACGGCGACGGTCTTGCCCTCGATGGCCGCCGGGTCGATCGGCTCGCGGGTCACGAGAATGGGCCCGTACCCGCGCCCCATGCTCGCGCCCGTCCGCATCACGAAGTACTTGTCCGCCAGCGACGGGTACGCCGCGGCGCTGACGGCGGTGACCTCCAGCTCGGCCTTGGCGGCGCGGCGGTTCAGTGACTCGATGTCCTCCAGCACGTGCTCCACTTCGATCCCGTCGATGCCCTCCACTTCTCTGGCCAGCGCGTAGAACATGAAAGCGTCGTCGGGATCGGGGCTGTGGCCGATGCGAAGCGTCAGTGTTTCCGGGCTCAACGAGGTCTCCTGGTCGACGGGAGCCGCGATTCTAGGGCGAGAGTGACCCCCGGGCAAGGCTCGCCGCCCGTGCCGCGCACTGCCACGCGGACCATCCGTTTCCCGGCTCGGACGAGTACTGGAAAGAGCGCTACGCGTCGGGCGGGAATTCCGGCGTCGGTTCCTGCGGAAAGTTCGCCGAATTCAAAGCCGAGGTGATCAACGGTTTCGTGCGGAACCGGGGCGTGACGTCGGTGATCGAGTCCGGACGCGGCGACGGGAATCAACGGCCGAAGCAGCGCGAGGCCAGGGCTGAGCCGGCTCGTGGATTGGTCTCGCCACGCTCGCGACGGCTCTGATACGTTCTTCTCGCCATGTCCGACACGAAGCCCGTCTATTACTCCGAGTACCTCCAGCTGGATCGTCTTCTCGGCGCGCAGACCCTGGAGAGCGAGAAGGCCGGCCAGCCAGTGCACGACGAGCACCTCTTCATCATCGTGCACCAGGCGTACGAGCTGTGGTTTCGGCAGATCCTCTGGGACGTCGACGCCGTGCTCGCTGTCTTCCGTGCGGAGCAAGTGGACGAGCGGAGCCTCGGCCACACGGTCTCGCTCCTGCACCGCGTCGTGGAGATCCAGCGGCTCCTGATCCGCCACATCGACGTCCTCGAGACGATGACGCCGCTCGACTTCCTGGACTTCCGCGAGCATCTCACGCCGGCGTCCGGATTCCAGAGCGTGCAGTTCCGCCTCATCGAGAACAAACTCGGGATGCTGCCGGACTCTCGCATCCCGATCAACCAGGCGTCGTATCTGGCCCGCTTCCGAGACGGCGAACGCGAGCAGATCGAAGCGTCAGAGGACCAGCCGTCGCTGTTCGCGCTCGTGGACCGGTGGCTCGCTCGCACTCCGTTTCTCCAGTTCGGCGACTGGGATTTCTGGCGCGAGTACAAGCAGGCCGTAGAGAAGATGCTCGCGCGTGAGAGAGCGCTTATCCAGACGAACGAAATGCTGACGAGGCCGCATCGCGATGCGTTGCTGAAACGGTTCGGCGGCACGATGGAGACGTTCGAGGCGCTCTTCGATCGCGACCGCTACGAAGGGATGGTCGACGCCGGCGAGCACCGCCTCTCGTACGAGGCGCTCCTCGCCGCACTCCTCATCAACCTCTATCGCGACGAGCCCATCCTGCAGCTTCCGTTCCGGTTCCTCACGACCCTCATGGACCTGGACGAGCAGTTCACGACCTGGCGCTACCGCCACGCACTCATGGCGCATCGGATGATCGGAGCGAAGGTGGGAACCGGCGGCACGGCCGGCAGTGACTATCTGCGCGAGACGGCGGAGAAATCGAAGGTGTTCACGGACCTGTTCGCGCTCTCGACGTTCTACATTCCCCGCTCGGATCTCCCTGACCTGCCGCCCGACGTGGCCCGCCACATGAGTTTCCAGTTCACGGGCGGGAACGGTTGAGCTTTCAGCGGCATTTCTCCCGGTTTCTGGCGGCCGGGCCGGACCGTCTCCACTTCGCCGCGCACAGTCATCACCTCTGGCCCGACGTCTCTTTCGAGGCGCAGCAGCAGGCCTGGCGGGACGCGGCCGAGCTCGTCGACGGGAAATGGGACCGCGTTCTCGAAGATTTGCTGCCGCGGGCGCAGGGGCACGTCGCGCGCCTGCTTCGCCTGTCGGAACCGTCGACCGTCGTCTTCGCGCCGAACACGCACGAGCTCCTGCTTCGCCTGTTGTCTTGCTTCGAGAGACGACCCGTGAGGATCCTCACGACCGACAGCGAGTTCTACAGCTTCGAGCGTCAGGGACGGCGGTGGGAGCAAGCGGGGGAGGTGGAGATGACGCGCGTGGCGGCGGAACCGTTCGCGACCTTCGACGCTCGCTTCCTGAAGGCCGTCGTGGACGGCGACCACGATCTCGTGTTCTGCAGCCAAGTACATTTCAACTCGGCGTTCATCTTCGAGAGATTTGCCGAGGTCGCGGCGGCGGCGCCGGCCGACGCGTGGATCGTCATCGACGGCTACCACGGCTTCATGGCCCTGCCGACCGATCTGGCGGCCATCGAGTCGCGCGTCTTCTACCTCGCGGGCGGCTACAAATACGCCATGAGCGGCGAAGGCGTCTGCTTCCTGCACTGTCCGCCCGGGTTCGGCCCGCGGCCGGTGAACACGGGGTGGTTCGCGGGCTTCGGCGACCTGGAGCAGGGCGTGGGCGACGAGGTGCCGTACGCGCCGGACGGACGTCGCTTCTTCGGATCCACGTTCGATCCGTCGGGGCTCTACCGGTTCGTCGCGGTGATGGACCTGTGGCAGCGCGAAGGGGTGTCGGTCGAAGCGATCCATGCGTACGTCCGGGAGCTGCAAGAGGAGTTCCTCGACCGGCTCGAGGAGCTCGCGCTGCCCGAGCTGACGGTGGGTCGCCTGATCCCGGATCGCTCGTTCCGGGAGCGCGGCCACTTTCTGACGTTTCGGCTGTCCCAGGCCGGCGATGTGTACGGGGCGCTCCGCGAGGACGGGGTCGTGACGGACCACCGGGGCGACCGACTCCGCTTCGGCTTCGGGATCTATCACGAGGAAGAGGATGTGGCGGAGCTAGGTCGCCGGCTGGCTCGCGCCCTGGGGCGCGCGGGCGCCCGGTAGGGTCTTGAGCTTGCCGCGGTCGACCTTGCCGAGGTGGGTCCGCGGCAGCGCATCCATGACGAAGACGGCCCGCGGAACCTTGTAGCGTTCGAGTCGCTCGACCACGAACGCCTTCAGCTCGTTCGGCAGGCCCTCGCCTTCGTCCTTCGCGACGACGAACCCGTACGGTTTCGTCAGCCCGTTCTCGTCGACTACGCCGACCACTGCCACCTCCTCGACGCTCGGATGCTGGAGCAGGCAGTTTTCGACCTCGCCCGGTGAGAGCCACTTGCCCGAGACCTTCAGCATGTCGTCGCCGCGACCGCAGTAGGTGAAGGTGCCGTCCGCATCGCGGCAGACCATGTCCCCCGAAACGTACCAGTCGCCGCGGAACGCCTCCTGCGTCTTTTCCATCTGCTGCCAGTACCCGATGGCCCGGGAATCGCCTCGCACGCGCAGCCAGCCGATCTCCCCGTCGGGAAGCTCGTGACCATGCTCGTCGCAGACCTTCACGGTGAATCCGGGGACGACCTTCCCGAGAGTGCCCGGCTTCACGTCACCGGGACGATTCGAGAGGAAGATGTGCCACATTTCGGCGGTACCCAGACCATCCAGGAGCTCGGGCCCGAAGGCGCTCTTCCACCGCTCGTGAAGCTCCACGGGAAGCGCCTCGCCGGCCGACGTGGCGAGCCGGAGGCACGAGAGGTCCTGCGCCGATGCGCTCTCGTGCGAGACCATCTTGTTGATCATGGTCGGCACGTTCACCAGGATCGTCGGGCGGAACTTCGTGATCTTTTCGAAGAGACACTCCGGCGTGCAACGCTCGGGAAAGAGGGCGGCGGTGGCGCCGACCGCGAACGGAAAGAGCAGGTTCGATCCGGTCGCGTATCCGAAGAAGAGCTTCGGTACGGACAACGTGACGTCGCTCTCGCGGTAGCCCAGCACGCCCTTCGCGTAGAGCTCGGTGGTGTTCGCGAACGAACGGTGCGTCTGGACGACGGCCTTCGGGCGTCCGGTCGTGCCGCCGGAGAAGAGCCAGATCGCGGCGTCGTCGCGGTGCGAAGGGAAACAGTCCAGCTCGTCAGGTGCGGCGGCGAGTCTCTTCTCGAACGCATCTGAGCCGACGGTGAAGGTCTCCTTGAGATGCTGCGCGTCCGAAGCCGCCGTGTCGAACGCGACCCGCGTGCTCTCGTGCACGAACGCTACCGTCGCGCGCGTGTATTCGAAGAAATACTCGATCGCGTCGGGCTTCAGCTCCGGATTCACCATGACGACGACGGCGCCGATCTTCAGAGTTCCAAACAGTGCCGCGACGAATTCCGGGCCGTCCGGCAAAGCGATCAGGACGCGCTGCTCGGGCTGTACGCCCGCCTCCAGCAACAGGTTCCCGAAGCGGTTTGCGAGCCGCTGGACTTCGTGGTAGGAGAGGGTGCGGTCCTCCGTGAGGAGCGCCGCCTTCTCGCCCTTCCCTTCGCGGATGCGCGCGTCGAGAAACCAATCCGTGACGTTGAGCAGTTCCGGCGGCGTGAACGTCATGGCGCGAATCATACGGACGAGCCGGGAGACGGTCAACGACCATGGCAACGCGCTACTTTTCGTCCATGACTTGGAAAGAGATCGACGATCTCGACAAAGATAACGTCGTCGTGGTGCTTCCCGTCGGCGCGGTCGAGGCGCACGGTCCGCACCTGCCCTTGGCGACCGACGGGATCATCTCCGAGTCGATGGCGCACGCGGGCGCGAAGAAACTCTCCGCCCGCGGACTCACGGTACTCATTTTGCCGGCGCTCTCGTACACGGCGGCGGGTTTCGCGGCGGCCTTCCCGGGCACGATCTCGCTGCCGCCCGATCATGTGACCCGGACGATCGTCGGGATCGCACGCAGCGTGGCGGACGCTGGTTTCCGACTCCTCGCGATCGCGAACTCGCACCTCGATCCCGAGAATCTTTCGTCACTCCGGGAAGCGGAGGAGACGTTTCGAAGCGACGACCGTCTGCGAATCGTCTTCCCCGATCTCACCCGGAAGCCTTGGGCGTCCCGCCTCTCCGACGAATTCCGGAGTGGCGCCTGCCACGCTGGACGGTTCGAGACGTCGATCGTCCTGGCCGTGAGCCCGGAGCTCGTCCGCGAGGAGGTGCGGCGCGGGTTGCCTTCGAATCCGTCGTCACTCTCCGTCGCGATCCGGGAGGGAAAAACCACGTTCGAGGAGGCCGGCGGCCCCGACGCCTACTTCGGGCATCCCGCCGAGGCCAGCGCGGTGGAGGGGGAGGCGACGATCGAGACGCTGGGTTCCATCCTGGAGGATGCCGTGATGGCGGCGAGGGAGACGGCATGACCGAGCGACTCTCCGGCAAGGCCGCCGTCGTGACGGGCGGGGGCCGCGGGATCGGCGAGGGCGTCGCGGTGGCGCTGGCCCGCGCGGGCGCCGTCGTCTGTGTGTGCGCGCGCACCGAAGCCGAGGTCCGGCGGGTCGCCGGCGAGATTCGGGCGGGGGGCGGTCGCGCGTGGGCGCTCCCCTGCGACGTCACCGATCCCGAGAGCGTACGGGGAATGGTGGAGGCCGCCAGCGAGCGGCTCCGCCGGATCGACATCCTGGTGAACAACGCCGGCGCGGCATCGTCGGCGCCGCTCGCGAAAATCACGCTCGAAGAGTGGAACCGGATCATGGCCGTCAACGCGACGGGAACGTTTCTCTGTACGCAGGCCGCACTCCCCGGCATGGTGGAGCGCGGCTGGGGACGGGTGGTGAACGTGGCGTCGGTGGCCGCGCGGACGGGCGCGCGTTACGTGGCGGCCTACACCGCCGCGAAGCACGCGGTGCTCGGCTTCACCCGGTCGGTCGCGGCGGAAGTAGCGGCCTCGGGAGTGACGGTCAACGCCGTCTGTCCCGGTTACGTCGACACGGAGATGACGGTGGAGTCCATAGACCGGATCGTCGAGAAGACCGGGATGTCACGCGACGAGGCCACCACGGCTCTCCTCCAGACGACGCCTCAGAAGCGCCTCATCGAAGTGGCAGAAGTGGCTTACTCGGTGGTCTCACTCTGCGACGCCGACGCGAAGGGAGTGAATGGGCAGGCGCTCGTCCTCGACGGGGGGAAGCTGCTCGCATGACGCACACGATCATCAACCCGGTCGAGCTCGGTGCACCGCGCGGTTGGAGCAACGGGATGCTCGCACCCCGAGGCGGACGGCTTCTCTTCGTGGCGGGGCAGGACGCGACCGATGACGCCGGCAATCTCCCGGAAGATTTCGTCCGTCAGTTCGGAGCGGCGCTCGAGAAGATCCTGGCCGTCGTCCGGGAAGCCGACGGTGGCCCCCAGGACGTCGCGCGGCTAACGATCTACGTTACCGATCTCGCCGCCTACCTCGAGAGTCGGAAAAGTCTCGGCGAAGCGTACCGCGAGCTCATGGGGCGCCACTTCCCGGCGATGGCCCTCGTGGAGGTGAAGGGGCTCGTCGAACCGGGTGCGATGGTCGAGATCGAAGCGACGGCCGTCGTGGGAGGAGATGGATGACGATCGCCCCTCGATCGTTTCTCTACGAGCACGATCCCGGCACTTCGGTGGCCACGATCACGCTGAACCGTCCGGATCGCCTGAACGCCCTCACCTTCGAAGTGTACGAAGAGCTCCGGGACTGCTTCGGCGCTCTCGACACCGAGCCCGACGTTCGCGCCGTGATGTTGACCGGGGCGGGCCGGGCGTTCTGCTCGGGCGGCGACGTCGAGGACATCATCGGAGCCTTGTTCGACAAGGACTACGAAGGGCTTCTCGACTTCACGCGATTGACCTGCGATCTCGTGCTCTCGATCCGGCAGTGTCGGCGGCCGGTCGTCGCGGCCCTGAACGGCACCGTCGCGGGCGCGGGCGCGGTGATCGCGACCGCCTGCGACTTCCGGATCGCGGCCGAGTCGGCGAAGATCGCGTTCCTCTTCACGAAGGTCGGCCTGTCGGGCGCGGACATGGGCGCTTCCTGGCTCTTGCCGCGGATCGTCGGCATGGGGCACGCGACGCACCTCTTGATGACCGGCGACTTCATCGACGCGGCGGAAGCGCACCGGATCGGCCTCTACCACCGGGTGGTGGAAGACGCCGCCGCCGAGGGCAGAGCCCTCGCCGAGAAGCTCGCCACCGGTCCGTCGTTCGCGCTCGAGGTCACGAAGGATGCGCTCAACCGAGAGGCGGGGATGCACATGCTCGCCGCGTTCGAGCACGAGGGTGAGATTCAGGCCACCTGCATGCAGAACCCGAACTTTCGCGAGGCGTTCGAGGCCTTCAAGGAGAAGCGGCCCCCGCGGTTCGTGTGAGGGTCCCAGACGAATGTCCGAGACGCAGACCGTTCGTGCCTTCCTCGACGACTCCCACCTCGAGCTCGCTCCGAGGATCGCCGAGTTCGCGGCGCGCGAGATCGCACCCGAGCCGGTCCCCGAGGATGACGCGTCGGCCCGGGTCCGCGCGCGCGAAGTGCTCGAGCTCCTCGGCGAGAGCGACTGGTTCCGGTTCATCCCGCAGCAGGACCTTCGCGCCTGCTGCCTGATCCGAGAAGCCCTCGCGGCTGCGTCACCGCTGGCCGATGCCGTCTTTGCGCTGCAGGCGCTGGGGTCCACGCCCATCGTCATCGCCGGCTCCGCCGAGCTCCGCGAAACCTGGCTCGAGCGCGCGGTCGCCGGCACCTCCATGGCCGCCTTCGCGATGACGGAAGCCGGCGCCGGCTCGGACGTCGCGGCCATCACCACCACCGCCCGCCGGGACGGCGACCACTACGTCCTCGACGGGACCAAGTCCTTCATTTCGAACGCGGGAATCGCGGACTTCTACACGGTGTTCGCCTCGACCGATCCCTCGGCCGGTAGCAAGGGCATTTCTTGCTTCGTCGTGGCCGCCGACACCCCGGGGCTCGTCTTCGACGGCCCGCAGATTCTCTCGGCCCCGCATCCGCTCGGCGAGATCTCGTTCGACGGGTGCCGCGTCCCGGCCAGTTGCCGGCTCGGGGACGAGGGTGGAGGATTCAAGCTCGGGCTCGCCACTCTGGACCGGCTGCGGGCCACGGTGGGCGCGGCCGCCTGCGGCATGGGGACTCGGGCGCTGGACGAAGCGCTCGCGCACGCGACGACTCGACGCCAATTCGGGAAGCCGCTCGCCGAGTTCCAGCTCGTGCAGCAGAAGCTCGCACGCATGGCCACCGATCTGACGGCAGCCCGGCTTCTCGTCTACCGGGCCGCCTGGGAGAAGGACGGGGGCGCCGAGCGAGTGACCGTGGAAGCCGCGATGGCGAAAGCGTTCGCGACGGAGGCGGCACAGCGGATCGTCGACGACGCGGTGCAGATCCTCGGGGGGCGCGGCGTCCTGGCCGAGCACCCCGTGGACCACCTCTACCGGGCGGTCCGGGCGCTTCGTATCTACGAGGGGACGACGGAGATCCAGCACCTCGTCATCGCGGGTCAGCTGACCGCGGCGGCGGAGGTCCCCGCGGCGGCCGGCACCGAGAGCTAGGGGGCGTCCGTGAGGATCGTCAGCATCGGCGGTGGCCCCGCCGGGCTCTACTTCGGGATCTTGATGAAGAAGGCCGATCCGTCGGCCGAGGTCACGATCCTCGAGCGCAACCGTTCGTCGGACACCTTCGGTTTCGGCGTCGTCTTCTCGGACGCGACCCTCGAGAACCTGCGCGCCGCCGACCCCGAGTCGTTCGGTGAGATCACGCGGCGCTTCCACCACTGGGACGACATCGACGTCCACTACGAAGGGGAGCTCCTCCGCTCCACCGGTCACGGGTTCTGCGGGCTGTCGCGCAAGACGCTCCTCGACGTTCTCGGGGCGCGCTGTGAGAAGCTCGGCGTCGACGTGCGGTACGAGGTGGAGGTCGACGACGAAGCGCCCTACCGCGACGCCGACCTCGTCCTCGCCGCCGACGGAGTCAACAGCGCGATCCGCGAGCGCCACGCCGACCACTTCAGGCCGACTACCGACATACGCCCCAACAAGTTCGTGTGGCTCGGCACGACTCGTCCGTTCCCTGCCTTCACGTTCTACTTCAAGGAGACCGAACACGGACTCTGGCGGATCCACTGCTACCAGTACGAGAAGGATGCCTCGACCTTCATCGTCGAGACGACCGACGAGGCCTTCCGCCGAGCCGGGCTGGCGGAGGAGGACGAGGAAGCCACGATCGCGTTTTGCGAGGATCTCTGCCGCGACGAGCTGGACGGACACCGCCTCCTCAAGAACCGCTCCCTTTGGCGCAACTTCCCCACGATCCGAAACGAGCATTGGTCGTGGGAGAACCTCGTCCTCATGGGCGACGCCGCCCATACCGCCCACTTCTCGGTAGGATCGGGAACGAAGCTCGCGATGGAGGACGCGATCACGCTCGTGGAGGCGCTCGGTCAAAACGGCGACGTGGCGGCGGCCGTGCGACGGTACGAGGAAGTACGCCGTCCCGCGGTCGAGAGCCTGCAGCGCGCGGCGCAGGCGAGCCTCCAGTGGTTCGAGTCGACGGAACGTTACATGCGTTCCGAGCCCATCCAGTTCGGCTTCAACCTGCTCACCCGGAGCCTTCGTATCACGCACGAGGATCTCAAGATCCGCGATCCGCGGTACATCGAGTCCGTCGACGGGTGGTTCGCAGCCCGAGCGGCCGGGCAGAGCGGCCTCCCGGTGCCGGCCCGCGCCGGCGAACCCGTACCCCCGCCCATGTTCACGCCGTTCCGGCTCCGGGACCTGCTCCTCACCAACCGCGTCGTCGTCTCCGCCATGTGTCAGTACCTGGCCGAGAACGGCACTCCGAACGATTGGCACTTCGTCCACCTCGGGAGCCGTGCCGTCGGCGGAGCCGGCCTCGTCTTCACGGAGATGACGGATGTCTCGGCGGAAGCCAGGATCACGCCCGGCTGCGCCGGGATCTATGCGCCCGAGCACGTCGCGGGGTGGAAGCGCACCGTCGACTTCGTGCACGAGTACACCGAGGCGAAGATCGGTCTCCAGCTCGCGCACGCCGGGCGCAAGGGATCCACGAAGCTTCCGTGGGCGGGTATCGACGAGCCGCTCGAGGAAGGGGGCTGGCCGATCCTCGCCGCCTCGCCGATCCCGTGGTTCTCGCACAGCCCGATCCCGAAGGAGATGGACCGCGCCGACATGGACACCGTCCGCGACGATTTCGTCCTCTCTACCGAGCTGGCGGAGGCCGCGGGCTTCGACATCCTGGAGCTCCACTTCGCCCACGGGTATCTGCTCTCGAGCTTCATCTCCCCGCTCACGAACGAGCGGACCGACGAGTACGGCGGTTCCCTCGAGAATCGGATGCGCTTCCCGCTCGAGGTCCTCGACGCGGTTCGCGCGGCCTGGCCGGAACGGAAGCCGATCTCGGTCCGCATTTCCGCCGTGGACTGGGCGCCGGCCGGCATGGATGCCGGTGACGCCGTCGACGTGGCGAGACTCTTGAAGGAGCACCAGTGCGACATCGTCGACGTGTCGGCCGGGCAGACGGTGCCGTATGCGAAGCCGGCCTACGGCCGACAGTTCCAGACCCCGTTCTCCGATCGGATCCGTCAGGAGGTCGACATTCCGACGATCGCGGTCGGCAACATCTCGTCCTTCATGGACGTGAACACGATACTCGCGGCGGGTCGCGCGGATCTCTGCGCGCTCGCCCGCGCGCACTTGTGGGATCCGTACTGGATCCGACACGCGGCTCACGAGCAGGGCTGGAAGCTCCCCTGGCCCGACCCTTACTCCGTCCTGGAGAACTACACGCCGCGGTTCAAGTAGTCGCGCCCCGCGCCGCGCGTCGGGCGCCGGTGGTGCGTCGCCGCCGCCGTTTTGCGGCGGTTTGTCGATCCTGGCTCCGCACCGGTTCCAACAACTGCAAACGCCGCCAATCTTCTTGAAACATTGTTGTGCATTGCACAATTCCGAACCGTGTCGGTGGAAAGTATTTGCGCAGGTCGATTCGGAAAATGCTATCCTCATTTCTCAACACATCTCACCCCTTCTCTCTCGAGAAGGAACGTGGCCAGTTCGGATCCGCGACGACGCCCCTTCGTCGCAGGTCACGCAGGGGAATGACCCGTGGACAAGATCCAGACGTTTGAGCAGTTCCTGACGAACCAGAGCGTCCAGGTGGACGTCCCGTCGTTCATCGTCAACACGTTGCTCGCGGCGTTCCTCTCGTTCCTGCTCGGTCGCCTCTACGTGAAGTTCGGCCAGTCGCTTTCCAATCGTCGGCTCTTCGCCAAGAACTTCATGCTGATCGCGGTGACGACGATGTTCATCATCACCGTCGTGAAGTCGTCCTTGGCCCTCTCGCTGGGTTTGGTCGGCGCTCTCTCGATCGTACGATTTCGGGCGGCCATCAAGGAGCCGGAGGAGCTCGCGTATCTCTTCCTCAACATCGCCATCGGCCTGGGGCTCGGCGCCGATCAGAGGATCATCACACTCGTAGCGTTCGGGCTCGTGGGTTCTCTGATCGTGTCGCGGGGATTCCTGCAGCAGCGGGAGGAAGACGGCAACCTGTACCTGTCGATCGACAGTCACAATCCGGAGAAGGTGGAGCTCCGGGACATCGTGAGCACGCTGAAGCAGCATTGCTCGGGCGTCACGATGAAGCGCTTCCACGAAACGAAGGAGGCCCTCGAGGCGACGTTCCTCGTGGAGTTCGACGACTTCAATCAGCTCAACGAAACGCGATCGGGGCTGCAGGGCCTCAACGAGCACCTCACGATCCGCTTTCTCGATCTCAAGGGTGTCCACGAATGATCGTCAAGAGCGCGAGCCGCAAGCGGCCGTCGAGGCTCGCCGAGTTGCTTCACGGAAAGGTGAGGCGAGCGCTCTTGGTGTCGGGGCTCATCGTGGTGGCGCTCCCCGCCATCACTCTCGGCAGCATCTACTACGGCATGCTTCTGCACGAGCAGAAGGTCGCGGACTCGTTCGCGACCTTCTTCGAAAACGCAGTACAGACGAAGCTCGAGCTCGGACCGAACTTCGTCCGGGGGCAGCTGGCGAACCCGGAACGGCTGACGATCGACGTCAAGCACGAGGACTTCCAGAAGCTGGCGTACAAGCGGGACGTGGCGATCGAGACCGGAGTCCTGCTCACGAGTCCCGACGACTACGTGCCGGCGAAGATCCGCCACCGGGACAAGACCTACAAGATTCACCTGCGGCTCAAAGGAGACTGGATCGACCACCTCGAGGGCGACAAGTGGTCCTTCCGGGTGAAGGTCAGGGACAACGAGACGCTGTTCGGGATGAACAAGTTGTCGCTGCACCATCCGAGAACCCGGAACTTCATTCACGAGTGGATCTTTCACGAGGCCTTGCAGCGGGAGGGAATCGTCGCGCCGCGCTATTACTTCGTGGACGTCGTTCTCAACGGGAAGCCGCTCGGCATCTACGCGCTCGAGGAACACTTCGACAAGAGGCTGGTCGAGAACAACCGGCACCGCGAGGGCCCGATTCTCAAGCTCAGCGAGGATGCGCTCTGGCCCGACCTCGCCCTCTTCGGCAAGGGCTCGGCCGAGAGCCCCACGGGTCTGCAGGCGGAGGAGATCGCGCCCGTCGAGGCGTTCCGGTTGAGCAAGATCAAGCGGGACCCCATGCTCACGGCGGAGTTCCGGAAGGCCATCGCCCTCCTGGACGGCTTCCGGAGCGGGGCGGTCTCGGTCCGGCAGGCTTTCGACGACGACAAGCTGGCGGCCTACCTCGCGCTCTGTGACGTCATGGGCGCGAAGCACGCCGCGATCTGGTTCAACCTGCGGTTCTTCTACAACCCCGTGACTTCCCGTCTGGAGCCCGTGGGGTTCGACGGAAACGCGGGCGGCGAGCTCGAGCAACTCATCGGCTCGAATCGGTCCCAGGCCAACGAGTCCGTGAAGTTCAAGGACCGGTGCTTCTCCGATCCCGAGTTCTTCGGGAGGTACGTCGCGGCGCTCGAGCGCCTCTCCGACGAACGCTGGCTGGATTCCCTGCTCGACGAAATCGACGCGGGGCTCACGAGGAACCTGGGCATCCTCTATCGAGAGTTTCCGTACTACCACTTCAGCACGCGCGTGTACCGGGACAACCAGGCGAAGATCCGCGCGGTCATCGATCCGACCCGGGCCGTTCACGCGTACTACACGAAGCACACGGTCGATTCGGTGACCCTGGAGCTCGGCAACGTCCAACCGCTCCCGGTGGAGATTCTCGGGCTCGAGACGGTGGTGGGCGTCCCGGAGTGGCTGCCGGAGCCCCTGGTCTTGGCTTCGTACGTTCCGTCGAAGTTGCCGAGCTACGAGCACGTCGAGTTCGGGATTCCGGGCGAGGCCGGCTGGCAAGCCGGTCTGGAGGACTCTCTGAAGGTCCGGTACCGCATCCTCGGGACCGAGGCCAGCCGCTCCGAGGAAGTCTTCTCGTGGTCCCGGCCGGATCCGGCCATCCTCGAGGGGGACGTGACCCGCCGGGAGCCCAACGCCGATACGTTTCCCTTCCTGCTGGTCGACGACCTCGCGGCCACGATCCTCGTGAAGCCGGGCTCGTGGACCGTGGGCCGGGACCTCGTGATTCCCGGGGGCTACACGGTTCTGGCGGGGCCGGCGACGGAGCTCGACATCGTCAACGGCGCGACGATCCTGTCGCGCTCGCCGCTCAACCTCCGGGGAACGAAAGAGGCACCGATCGTCTTCCGGTCGAGCGACTCGACCGCGCAAGGCGTGGTGGTTCTCGAGGCGGAGCGGATGTCGGTACTCACGCACGTCCGGTTTCTGAATCTCGGGAGTCCCGAGGTGGACGGCTGGAACGTCACCGGCGCGGTAACGTTCTACGAGTCACCGCTCGAGTCGGTCGATTGCGAGTTCGGAATGAACCGCTGCGAGGACGCGCTGAACGTGATCCGGACGAGCTTCGACATCGACGGAGCGATCTTCCGCGACACTCACTCCGACGCCTTCGACAGCGACTTCTGCTCCGGCACGATCCGGCGGTCGTCGTTCGTCCGGTGCGGCAACGACGGTATCGACATCTCCGGAAGCACGGTGACGGTGGAAAACGTCTCCGTGGACGGGGCCGGCGACAAGGCGGTCAGCGCCGGCGAGTCCAGCCGGATGACGATGAGCGAGATTCGCATCTCGAAGGCGAACATCGGCGTCGCAAGCAAAGATCAATGCGAGGTCGACGGTACGGACGTCGTCATCCGCGACACGAAGATCGGTCTGACCGCGTTCCGGAAGAAATCGGAGTTCGGGCCGGCGTCCATGAAGGTCCGGCAGCTCGCCCTCCACGGCGTCGAAACACCGAGTCTCGTCGAGACGGGCTCGAGCGTCGAAGTCGACGGAAAGGCGCTCACGGAGAATGGCGCGGACCTGAAGGGATTGCTCTACTGATGAGCCAGCCCGTGACATCCGCGGCGAACCGCTACCGCTACGAGCGCAAGTTCACGACGAGCAGGCTCGGCCGCGACGAAGTCGAGCACATGATCCGGATGAATCCGGCGATGTTCTCGGAGATCTTTCGGGAGCGCTGGGTGAACAACATCTACTTCGACTCGATGAGCATGACCAATCTCCACGCGAACCTTTCGGGTGTGCAGCATCGGGTCAAGTGCAGGATTCGCTGGTACGGAGATCTCTTCGGCCAGGTCGAGAAGCCCGTCTTCGAGGTGAAGAAGAAGAACGGACTCATGGGAGCCAAGGACTCCTTCCCTCTACCCCCTTTCGACCTGGACGAGGATCTCCGGCCGACGGACCTCGTGGACGTGCTGGCGGCCTCCGATATTCCTGACTGGCTGCGAGCGCGATGCCTGTTCCTGGAGCCGGCACTTCTGAACCGATACCGGCGGAAGTATTTCCGCTCCGCCGACGACGACTACCGGATCACGGTCGACACCGATCTGGAATACTACCGGATCGACCGGTGTGCGAACCGATTCCGGGAGAGCATGACCGACGAGTGGATGGTCATCGTCGAGCTGAAGTACGCCCGGGGAAGGGACGCCAAGGCGGACCGGATCACGAGCAGGTTTCCTCTCCGTCTGGCGCGCATCTCGAAGTACGTCGACGGCGTGGGGCGGCTCCACCGCTTCTAGGACGACTTCTCCAGGCTCGCCTCCACCGACTTGAACGCCGGAGTCTTCGAGCGCGGATCCAACCGACGCGGCACGATCGCGTTCGCCTCGGGGTAGTACATCGCGAGGTTTCCGGGGGGAAGCTCCACGAGCGCGACGGACACCTCGAGCTTTCCGGCTTCCGTGGACACGACGACCCGATCACCCTCCGAGACCCCGAGACGGCGCGCGTCGGTCTCGGCCATCATGACGACGTCACGGCGCCCGTTGCCGCGATAGAGGTCCTCCTCCTCGTACACGACCGTGTTGAACTGGCCTTCCGAGCGAAGGGTCATCAGGCGGAACTCCGCCGAAGGTTCCGCGGGGAGCGGCGTCACGTGAAAGTGCGCCTGGCCGGTCGGGGTCGCGAAGCCCCGCTCGTGGAACGTGCGGCCCTCGATGTGAAACTCCTCGCGCTGCGCGTCGACGCCGCCGATCGGCCCAAAGCCCGGCACGACGGCGGCGATGCCCTCGCGGAGCCTCCGGTGGGAGCGCAGCGCCTTCCAGTCGAAGCGTCCCTCGGGTAGGACTCGTTCGGCGATCGACGCGATCACGTCCACCTCGGAGCGCATCTCGCCCGGCGTGGCCGGGTGACCACCGTCGGAGCGGCGCACGTAGTTGAACATCGATTCCTGGGTCGTGGTCTGCGGCTCCTCGTCGCGGGCGAGGACCGGGAGAATGAGGGTCGTGCGGCCGCGTCCGTGCAGGTGCCCTTCGTTGAGCTTCGTGGTGAGCGAAACGGTGAACGGGATCGAACGAAGTGCCGCGGCCGCCCAGGCACGATCCGGATTGCTCGCGAAGAGATTGCCGCCGAGCAAGACGCTCGCGCGGATGCGGCCGTCGTCGGCAGCGGTCATCGAGGCGTACGTGTCCTGGCCGGGTTCGGCGGGGACCCGGATGTCGTAGAGCTCCTCCAGCTTCGCGGCGAACGCACGCTTCAGGGCCGGCCTCATGCCGACGGAGCCGACTCCCTGCACGTTGGAGTGACCGCGGATCGGGAGGAGGCCCGCTCCCGGCCGCCCAAGCCAGCCGCGGGCGAGCGCGAGGTTGGACAGCGCCAGGACGTTGTCCACCCCGTGGGCGTGGTGCGTGAGCCCCATTGCCCAGCTCAGGACGCCGCGCTGCGCGCCGGCGAGATACCCGACCGCCTTGTCGACGCAGCGCTGCGGCACGCCGGAGCGGCGCGCGAGCTCGTCCCAGGGAGCCGCTTTCACGTCCGATAACACGTCGCCCCAGCCGGTCGTGGCGGCGTCGACGAACTCGCGGTCGACGGCGCCGGCCTCGACCAACCCCTTGAGCAGCGCCTTGAACAGCGCGACGTCCCCCCCGACGTGTGGCTGCAGGTAGAGATCGCAGACGTCGGATCCGAAGAGCAAGCTCCGCCAGTCCGATGGCAACCGGAATCGGAGGAGCCCGAGCTCCCGCAGCGGATTGACGATGATCACCTTGCCGCCGCGACGCCGGAGCTCGATCAGCTGGCTGATGAGCCGCGGGTGGTTGCTCGCGGGGTTCGCACCGGCCACGAGCACGAGGTCCGTCTTCTCGAGATCCTCGAGCACGATGGAAGCCGTGCCGGAGCCGTACACCGAAGACAGCGCGACGCTGGACGCCGCGTGGCAGTAATACGAGCAGTTGTGGATGTTCGGCGATCCGTAAGCGCGCGCGACGAGCTGCAACAGGAACGCCGCCTCATTGCTGGAGCGGCCGGAGGCGTAGAAGAAGACCTCGGCGGGCGGGGCATCGCGGAGACCCAGGCCCACCCGGTCGATTGCCTCGTCCCAGCCGACGCGGCGAAAGTGCGTGTCATCTTCGTCGGCCAGAATGGGGAACGCGAGGCGTCCGAGCTGCTCGAGCTCTAGGGGATCGGGCTCCGTCGGGCAACCGGCGGTAAAGGGGAAGCCCGACTCTCGACACGGAAGGCTAGCGGTAGAGACTCTTGATCGATCCCCAGCTCGTCGGGATCACGGGCGAATGGGTGTCGTTGCAGAACGCGACCACATCGAAGAGTAGTTGAGCGTCGCAAACGCCGTCGTGGAAGGGTGAGCCCGGGCAGAGCGGCGACGTCGCCGTGCCGAAGTAGTACGACCAATTCGGGCGGGTCGACGGATAACAGGTGCCGCACGCAATGGGTCCCGTGGCGCCGGCGGCGGGATGATCCGTCACGAGCGTGGCCGGATTGTCTTCGCCGGGACCGAACGTGACGGTCACCGTGAGATCCTGATTCGTGGGCCACTGGACGGTCCACTCGTGCTCGTTCCAGCCGCTCGTCGGCAGGAAGGGGTGCTCTTGGAGGAGTACCTCGGGGCAGCCCTCGCCGCCGCTTTCGCTGACCGAGATGACCCCCGTGTATCCGTAGCCGGCCGGCGCGCCGGTGTCCACGAACACGCGGGTCGACGTGAGAAAATTCCAGTTCGTGGCGCACGGGTCCTAGACGGAGACTCCGACCACGTCGCCCGCGGCCCAGTCCGACCAGACCCAGACCCATCCCGTGCAGCTGTTGTAGTAGTAGATGGTGATCGTTCCGAAGCCGCGCTGCCAGTCGGCTCGATTCGAGTCATCGTGGAAGCGGGCCGCGGTCTTCTCGAGCGCGAGGGACGGTGCGGGAAAGAAGACCGCTGCGGCGATCATGACGAGGGCGATGCGTGAAACCATGGTGAAATGGTACCACGCGGCCGGGGTCGGTTTCGCCGTTACGCGGACAGTCTCGCCGGATCCGTCTCCTCGTCGTGGACCTCGACGAAGGCCGTCCGCACACGGTGCTCGGCCAGGAGATCGAAGTACTCGTTCAGGGACCGCTCCGCGTCGGCGACCGTCTGGGAGTGGAAGATACGCTCGCGGAGCTTGCTACCGTACGGCAGACCCTTCGTGAAGTATCCGGTCACCTTCTTGATCCGGCCGAGGATCACTTTCTCGAGGCGCTCACCTTCGCCGGTGACCCGCGTCCTACCATGACGCCGTCCGCGCCCGACGCCGCGATGGCCCGGCGAGCATCATCGACCGTGAGAATGTCCCCGTTGACGACG
>JALGZO010000704.1 GCA_025774865.1 bacterium
ATCCCGTGGACGACCTCTTGATTGACAGAGATGCAGATCGACGCCGGAAAGCCCCGATACCCCTTGAAGGCCGGCTTTCCACCTTCCTCGCGAATATACTGCTCGACGAGCTCGTCGACCTCGCGGGTGGTGACTCCGGGCTGCACGACCTCCCGGACCCGTCGGTGGGCCCCACCGACGATCTCGCCGGGTCGTTGCATCTCCTGGACCTCACGGGGCGACTTCAGGAGGATCATCCGGCCGCCCCACCTGCCCGGGCCCCGACGATTTCCCGGATCCTCCCCTCGATCTCGTCCACCGTGCCCTCGCCGTCGACCTCCTGGAGGCCGCCGCGCCCACGGTAGTAGTCGACGAGCGGGGCCGTCTGTTCTCCGTAGACCTTCAGCCGATTCCGAACCGTCTCCTCGTCGTCGTCCGTCCGGTCCTCGGCCTCGGCCCGCCCGGCGATCCGCGTCACGAGCGTCTCCTCGGAGACGTTCAGATTGATCACGGCCCCGATCTCTTCGCCGACGTCCGAAAGCATCTCGTCGAGGCTCGCCGCCTGGGCGGCGTTCCGCGGGTAGCCATCCAGGATGCAGCCGTTCGGGGCGTCGCCCGTCAGCACCTCCCGGACCAGGTCCAGGATCAGGGCATCCGGAACGAGATTACCGGCCTTCATGTAGGTCTCCGCCTTCCGCCCGAGCTCCGTTCCCTCCTTCACCGCCTTTCGGAGGACATTGCCGGTCGATAGGTGGAGGACGCCGAGGTGCTCGGCCAGACGCTCCGCCTGCGTTCCCTTGCCGGCGCCGGGCGCCCCGAGAAAGATCCAGATCATCGCCTACCTCCGCCCCCTGAGACGGCCCTTCTTCAGGAACCCGTCGTAGTGCCGCATCAGGAGGTGCGACTCGATCTGTTGCAGCGTGTCGAGCGCCACCCCGACGACGATCAAGAGCCCCGTACCCCCGAAGAAGAAGGGAACAGCCATCTGGTTGATCAAGATGAACGGGAGGATCGCGATCGCCGCGAGGAAGATGGCGCCCGGCAACGTGATGTGCGTCAGGATCCGATCGATGTACTCGGAGGTCCGCTTGCCCGGCCGGATGCCCGGGATGAAGCCGCCGTGCTTCTTCATGTTGTCCGCGAGATCCGTGGGGTTGAACATGATGGCGGTGTAGAAGTACGCGAAGAAGATGATGATGCCGCCGTAGATGATCGAATGCACGAACGTCCCGAACCGCAGCTGCGCCGCGATCGTCTGGATGAACTCGTTGTTCGGCCAGTAGAGCGCGAGCGTACTCGGGAACATGATGAACGACTGAGCGAAGATGATGGGAATCACGCCGGCCGTATTCACGCGAAGCGGGATGTGCGTGCTCTGGCCGCCGTAGACCTTGCGGCCCACGACGCGCCGCGCGTACTGCACGGGAATCCGGCGCTGCCCCTGCGTGATCAACACGACGGATGCGATCACGAACACCATGGCCGCCATGAGGAGAAGCAGCACGAGCAAGTGCATCCCGCCGGCCTGCACGGTTCGGAACGTGTTGAAGGCGTCCGCCGGATAACCCGCCACGATTCCGATGAAGATCACGAGCGAGATCCCGTTCCCGATGCCGCGTTCCGTGATCTGCTCTCCGAGCCACATCACGAAGACGGTGCCCGCAATCAGCGTGATCACGGTGGTGAACTCGAACATCAGACCCGGCACCGGAACGATGGGCGCTCCGGACGGTGACGGGAGACCCTCCAGGAACTTCGCCACCCCGAATCCCTGGATGAACGAGAGGAACACGGTGCCGTAACGCGTGTACTGCGTGATCTTCTTCCGCCCCGGCTCGCCTTCCTTCTGGAGCTTCTCGAAAAACGGCACGACGGCCGTGAGCATCTGGAAGATGATCGACGCCGAGATGTAGGGCATGATGCCGAGCGCGAAGATCGTCGCCTGGGAGAGGTTTCCGCCCACGAACATGTCGTAGAGACCGAACAGCGAATCCTGCTGCGTGGCGAAGAACTCTCCCAACGCCTGCGTGTCGATCCCCGGAGTGGGCACGTGACCGCCCAACCGGTAGACGCACAACATCCCGAGCGTGAAGAGAACCCTTCTCTTCAGCTCGGGGATCTTGAAGATGGCGAGGATCTTCTCGAAGATGACCGTCATTTGTCGTCGTGGGCTCCGGACTCAGGAGGCGCGGCTTCAGCCTTCGCAGGAGGCGTGGCTTCAGCCTTCGCGGTCGGCGCGGGTTCGGCCTTCGTGGTGGGCGCGGCTTTTCCCTTCGACTTCTTGCGTTCTTGTTTCGGCCGCCCGTACGGGAGGATTTCCACGGTGCCGCCCTTTTCCTCGATCTTGCTCCGGGCCGCGGCGCTCACGGCGTGGACCTTCACCCGGAAGGCGCCATTCACCTCGCCGCTACCGAGGACCTTCACCTTCGGCTCCGGACCGGACACCATCCCGAGTTCACGCAGATACTCCGCGTCGATTTCGCGCGACGCGTCGAAGCGCTCGAAGTCCGACAGGTTGACGATCTGATTCTCGACTCGGTTGCGCGGCACGAAACCTCGTTTGGGTACCCGCCGGTAGAGCGGCATCTGGCCGCCCTCGAACCAGTTTCGGCCACCGACGCCGGAGCGCGAGCCCTGCCCCTTGTACCCGCGGCCCGCGGTCGTGCCCTGGCCGGAGCCGGGGCCCCGTCCCAACCGCTTCGTGTTTCGGCGCGCCCCGCGGGCGGCGCGGAGATTATTCAGCTCCAGCATCGGTCTCTCCTGCGGCGGGCGGCTCGACCGTCTCGACGGCCGGCTTCTTCGCGGCCCGCGGTTTGGCCCGCTTCTCAGCCTCGACCTCTTCGACGCGCACGAGATGTCCGACCGTCCGGATCATCCCGCGAATGGCCGGCGTGTCATCGTGCTCCACGGTGTGGTGGAGCCGACGGATACCGAGAGATCGGATCGTTTCCTTCTGGTTCCGCTGGCGCCGGATGGCGCTCCGGTACTGGGTGATCCTCAGCCGCTTCGTCATGACTCGGACTCGTCCTCTTCCCGGCCTATCAGGTGAGCCACCGAGATCTGCCGTCGCTTCGCGACGTCGCGCAGCGTGCGGAGACTCTTCAGCCCCTTCACCGTGGCTTTCACCACGTTGTGGGCATTGCTCGTGCCCATGCACTTCGTCAGCACGTCGCGGAAGCCGGCCACCTCGAGAATCGGACGCACGGCGCCACCGGCGATCACGCCGGTTCCGGGGCTCGCCGGCCGTAGCAGCACGCGACCCGCGCCCGCATGACCCATGACCTGGTGAGGCAGCGTTCCGTTCACGATGGCGACCGTGAACATGTTCTTCTTCGCGTTCTCCGTGGCCTTGCGCACCGCTTCGGAGACCTCGTTCGCCTTGCCGAGTCCGACGCCCACACGCGTCTGTTCATCGCCGATGGCCACGAGCGCGTTGAAGCTGAAGCGCCGGCCGCCCTTGACGACCTTGGCCACGCGATTGATCGTGATCACCTTCTCGGTGAACTCCTTGCGCTCTTCCTGACGATCGCGACCTCGGGGACCGCGTCCGCGGCCGCGTCCGCCGCGCCCACCACGCCCCCCTCGACCGCCCGGTCCTCCCGGACCTCCCGGACCACCACCCGGCCCTCCGAAGCCCCTGCTACCGGTGCTCAAAACTCCAGGCCTCCTTTCCGGGCCGACTCGGCCACGGCCTTGACTCGTCCGTGGTAAAGCCGACCGCCCCGGTCGAAGGAGACGCGCTTGATCCCCTTGTCGAGAGCCCGCCGCGCGACTTCCGCGCCCACGCCCTCGGACCGCTGCATCTTCGTCGAGCCTTCGCCCGACAGCGTCACGCCCTTCGAGGTACTCGAGACCTGGATGAGCGTCCGGCCCGAATCGTCGTCGACGACCTGGGCGATCACGTGCTTGAGGCTGCGATTTACCGTCAACCGCGGTTGATCCGCCGACCCCGAGATCTTCCGACGAACACGATGGTGCCGCCGCTTCAGCTTCGCCCGCTTGATCGTCTGCTTGTCTTTCATCTCACCCGCCCCTAACCAGCGGCCGTCTTGCCGGCCTTGCGCCGGATGTGTTCGCCTTCGTACTTCACACCCTTGCCCTTGTACGGCTCCGGCGGTCGCTTCGACCGGATCTCAGCCGCCAGCTGGCCGACCGCCTGCTTGTCAGCGCCCTTCACGAGCACCTTCGTGGGCTCCGGGGCCTGAAACTCGACCCCTTTCGAAGGCTCCATCGTGATCGGATGGGAATAACCGAGGTGAAGAACGAGATTCTTGCCCTTCATCTCCGCGCGATACCCGACACCCGTGATCTCGAGCTTCTTCTCGAACCCCTCCGACACGCCGACCACGGCGGAGTGGATGAGGGTCCGAGTGAGACCGTGAAGGGACCGGTGGGTCTTGCTGTCCGAGGGTCGCTCCACCCGGATCTCTTCCTGGTCGAGGACGACACTCATCTCGCCCGGCGTCCGGACCGTCAGCTCGCCCAGTGGGCCCTTCGCCGTCAAAACACCGTCCGCCAGC